>JASJGV010000291.1:0-2719 GCA_033791325.1 Desulfobacterales bacterium
CCCGGTCAGTCCTGTCCCGGAACTCCAGGGCCAGTAAAAAATAGATCACTGTAAAAGCGATACACAGTGTAACCACAAAGACAACCGTGTACCAGATCGTCAGCCTGAAAGTGAGTGAGTGGCTAAACTTACTGCCCAGCTTTGAGAACATATCCGACTCCGCGCACCGTCTGAATCAGTTTTTCACTGAAATCCTTATCCACCTTGTCGCGCAACCTGCAGATTCTGGCTTCGACGACATTGGTCTGGGGGTCAAAATTATAATCCCACACATGTTCCATGATCATTGTTTTTGAGACAACTTTGTCTCGATTTCTCAAAAGATATTCCAGGAGAGCATATTCACGCGGCTGCAATTCGATTTTATGCTCACCGCGCCTGACTTCCCGCGTAAGCAGATCCATGGTGAGATCTCCAGCCCCCAACCGGCTGGGTTCGGCACTCTTGCTCTGCCTTCTGATCAAGGCCTGGACCCTGGCCATCAGTTCTGAAAAAGCGAACGGCTTGGTCAGGTAATCATCACCACCGATCTGGAGACCCCTGACACGGTCTTCAATTGAAGCTTTCGCACTTAAAATGATAACCGGCGTCATCACTTTTGCTCTGCGCAACTCCTCAATGACTGCCAAACCATTCTTTTCAGGCAGCATAATATCTACGATAACAGTATCATACGGCTCATACAGGGCAAGGTCTAAGCCCTGGATACCATCGGCAGCATGGTCCACGGCAAACCCGGCCGATTTAAATCCCTTGATAATGAAAGAGGCAATTTTGCGATCATCCTCTATTAATAAAAGTCGCACGATAATCTCCTCACAACCTGTTATGAAAGGGTGTCCTTTTCAATTGCCAGTGTCAATATTTTGACACAATCATTTTTTTTATTATTATTCAACCAGTAACTTTCACCCATAGACTGAATTAAATTCTATTATTATGAATTTAGCTGAAATTTAAACTGCTTATGCATAAACCTCCCTATGTTTCAGGTGGTTTATGGGGTCAGCCGCACCCCACAAGACCAGCAACATAATTTTGGCCATCAAATTCTGTAGATTGAAAGGGGCCGGCTCCATAATGTGAAGTGTCCTGTCTGCAAAATGGACATCTTCGTGCTCAACGCCCTGATGTAATAGTACAAGGGCTCTTCTTTTTTCTCGACTTTGGCTCCAAATTGTTAAAAACATGGCGTAAAGACCAACAAATAGTTGAACATGCCCATTTCAGGTACACATATTGCATTTAAACCAAAATATCTACGCTGGGGGCAGTCAGATACCCAGATACCAAATCGACTACCCCGACTCTAAAGATCAAACATTTTGCTATCTGGAGGCTAAAATGGAAAAAAGACCCCCGACATGCGCAACCTTTGACTTTGAAATCGGAAACCTTCTGGAAAGCCCCTGTAAACGATGTCACAAACAGGCGTTGCTCCCTAAATGCGCAGCAAGCTGTAAATTGATCGACGATGTTCAAAAAATACTAGCCGGTGGCATTTCCAGTGTAAAGAACTTCTCGCCGGCTGAATCATTCGCCATCCTTATTAGTGAATAATGATTCGCTGTCAACATTGGAGAATACTCATTTACTGCTCTTTTAAGTGAATGATGATACACAACTTTTCACACTGAGACAAGACAGCATAGCATGATGCAGGCACCCCGGTCTGGTTTCGATCAGATCGGGGCTTTGTTTTTCAATACCACCTCACCGCGTAATTACTATATTTTCTTTATTTATAGAAGGTTATATATATTCGCGATCGCTTTCACTGCCCACTATGGATACCTGGGCGATTTCCTCTTGACTTTACGTGTAAGGTCCATATTATACCGACATAAAACAGATAATAGTTTATGAGGTTTGTTATGCCTGTGTACGAATTTGAATGCGAATGTGGCCATGTAACCGAGGGACTTGTCAAACTGGGTACCAAAGAGATTGACTGTCCCATATGTAATCGGAAATCCAAAAAGATCATGTCCCTGTGTTCCTTTGAATTAAAAGGCAGCGGATGGTACGCTGACGGTTATTCATCGACCAAGAAGTAGCCGGGTTAAACTGGATTTTTCAGATTTCACGCGGTATGCCCATCGACTGACCGCCTCCCGGAAGCTGAAGTATCTTGAACGGCCTTGTCCCCCTTTCCAACTTTTCTTTAAATCAGCTTCACGTGGCTTTGTGCCTTACCACCCCATCGTTACCTTTTATCTTTTCAGCTCTGCCGTTGCCGGTTCCCCAGAAGTCACCCAAAGCGACCTCGAGATCTTCCGGACCGCGTATCCGGACCGGGCGCCAATGTTTTGGAAGCATGGCTCGATAGCTATGCCGCCCATACCGCTGATCCACAAGCAGCACAATACCCCTGTCTTGAGCTGTGCGAATCACGCGGCCGGCCCCTTGTAAAACACGGTTAATCCCGGGGTACTGATACGCATACTGATAACCGGCCCCTTCGGTGTTGTTAAAATAGGCTTTAATCAATTCGTTCTCGTAGGATATCCCCGGCAACCCCACCCCGACCACGGCGGCACCGGACAACGTGTCACCGACCAGGTCAATGCCTTCGCCGAATATACCGCCCAGTACCGCAAATCCAACCAGAGTGTCATCCCGCCTCTCCTGAAAACGTTTTAAAAAGGCTTCTTTCTCAGCATGGTTCATTTCCGGTGACTGTACCATGATGCTCAAGGTCGGCAGGGTCTGCCCAATG
>JASJGV010000292.1:0-3201 GCA_033791325.1 Desulfobacterales bacterium
GCCACAAGAGTCGTTCGCGAGCTCTGTATGGGGAAAGACGTTACTTTTCAGTCTTTAGGCCCAAGAATGCTGAAGGGATTCAACGACTCCACTGATCTTGAACTCGTGGAATGGCGGGAATAGAGCTGCAATCCTATCTGCCTGTATCTGTCGTCTGACACCAAGCGATTGCGGCTATGGTTCTGTAGTCGATTTTAGTATCTCGATGGTTGATTGTACAATCTGATCTTGAATATATCCAGGTTGGTGGATAATTGTGATTAATCCACGACGGTGCCCCATGTCAATTCATGGGATAGATAGGCTGAGGGTGAGTGGCCAAAATCTTAATGACCAGGCAAGTACGCCATGGCTATCCCACAAAATCGGACCGCACCGATTCATGTGCTTTTTTACAAAATTGTAATTTTAGCTTGCAGAAAAATGCGGAGCGTCGGTCGCGATAGATTGAAAAGCAAGACTTTTCAGAAACGCTGCGGCGGTGGGATATAGCAGCTATACGTAGGTTCGTGATACATGTGCTTTGATTTGGATATGAAAATGGTGGATAGGGTTTTTGGGGAAAGAGAAATGCGAAAAATTGACGCGACAGATTTACGGTCCTATGAACAAAAAATAGTGGCGGTAAAGTGATTGTTTGGAACTGGCAACCGCTGCCAAAAGTCGCTCTTTGAAAACTTAAATACCGAAACCGTAGCCGGTTTTCTGGTTGTTGATATTCGAAGTTGCGGCAGCTATTGCCGCCAAAACGGCTGCTGCCCCCGGCATGCTATGGAGGACCATGACGTATTAGGTTGAACAGCAGCGGACGGCTTCGAGCACCCTGATCAGTAGGGTATGGTTTTCAAATTCATCGATGCGTTGGTAAACGCCGAGCAAGGTATTCTTGAACGGAAGTTGAGGCATCGGGGTGGGTCATCAGATGTCACGAATCCTGAACTTTCTGTTCGGCTGCCTCGAAAATAAGCGCCACGCCATTGTTGCAATACCGCTTACCAGTAGGAGGCGGCCCATCATCGAAAACGTGGCCGTGATGGCCTTCACAGATCACACAATGGTATTCGATGCGTGAACGGAATAGCTTGGAATCTTTTTTGGTTTTGAATACCCCGGGCAACGTTTCGAAAAAGCTGGGCCATCCAGTCCCGCTATCAAATTTCATGTCTGATGAAAAAAGCGGTGTACCGCAGCCAGCGCATTTGTAGACCCCGATTCCTTTTTTTTCATGCAGTGCACTCGTAAATGCCCGTTCAGTTCCTTCTTTGCGCAAGATCCGATATTGTTCTGGGGTCAGCCGTTTGCGCCATTCATCTTCGGTAAGATCGGTTTTTTTCATCATCCCTCTTTCTTTTGCAAAATCTTAATATGACGAAGTAACTACGAATGCCGGCATAGATTAATCGCAAGAAAAAACATCTGTTCTAATCAATCGTAAGTTGACCCGTTGAGAGCGACAAACATTTTAAAGCCAAGGTAAAGTATAATGTCTTTCCAGGATGATTCAATGACGATATTGATAAACCATTGCACCAGGGCACACCTCGGAACCCGCGGCTGACAAAACCGAAGATCCTTTTCAGCGAAAATAAGATGGAATGTAAAATGCTTGAATAAGCAGTCGGATATGATAGGAAGATGGATTACGTTCAGAACAAACGGCATTTATTGCGCGGAGGCTAAAATTTGAATTTCAATCGCTCATCGTGTTGTGGTGAGCAACCCAGTTCGGCAGTTTTTCTCACTGATTGTTCGAAATCAGTTTTAGCACCAACGGAATCCTGGAGATCGCCTATGATCAGGCATGAATTTGATGCAATTGTAATTGGCTCCGGCACCTCAGCATATTACGCGATTGATGGGTTGGACCAAGATCGAAGCCTTAAAATAGCTGTAATCGACGAACGTCCATATGGGGGTACGTGCGCCCTGCGGGGATGCCAGCCGAAAAAGTATCTTGTGAGCAATGCAGAAGCAGTAGCGATGGCCAGCCACTTAAATGGTCGTGGAATTAACGGTTTACCAACTACAGACTGGAAAGCGCTGCAAGATTTAAAAAACGAATTCCTCCACGGGCGCTCCGAGGCTGACGTAGAACAGTGGAAAAACCGGGGCGTCGCTACCTTCCATGGCAGTGCGAGGATGATATCTGATGATGAAGTGAAGGTCGGCGATGAGATTTTAAAGGGAAAAAACATCATTATAGCGACAGGGGCCTTACCCAGGCACAGTAATTTTGAGGGCAATGAATTCGTAAACGACAGTGAATTTTTTCTGAACCTGCCACATTTACCCGAACGAATCGTATTTATCGGTGGTGGTTACATATCATTTGAGTTTGGCCACATTGCGGCCAGGGCGGGTGCGCGTGAAGTCGTGATTGTTCATCGTTCGTCACGCCCACTTAAAGCGTTTGACAGGGATATTGTCTCTACGATCATGAAGGCCAGCAAAGCGGCGAATATCAATGTGCGGTTGGATACATCACCTGTCCGTATCACAAAAGTGGAGGCAGGGTATCTGCTGCACACGTCGTCCGGCGAGACATATCAGACCGATCTCATTATCGAGGCAACTGGCCGGGTACCGAATCTTACCGTCTTGGCTGGCGGCATGGGCAATGTAGAACAGTCCCCGCAAGGTGTCGTTGTTGACGAATACCTTCAAAGCATTACAAATCCAAGCGTTTATGCAATAGGCGACTGTGCTGCCACACCGTATATGCTGGCGCCGGTCGCTGATATAGAAGGGCAAACAGCAGCCCACAACATTCTGCATGGTAACAATCGGATGATTGATTATTCCGCGATTCCCAGTGCGGTGTTCACGATTCCCAGTATTGGATCGGTCGGATTGACAGAGGAACAGGCTCGGGAAAGAGGCGGTGATTTTCGTGTAAACCACGGAGAGACAGCACGGTGGCCCTCCTCCAAGCGAATTGGAGAAGAACATGCGGCCTATAAGATCATCATCGACAATACAACCGACCTCATTATAGGTGCCCATATCGCACGGCACAATGCTTCTGAGGTGATCAATGTATTCGCCTTGGCCATGAAATTTAAAATCAAGGCATCCGATCTTGCTGATTTTATCTGGGCATATCCAACCTATACGTCCGATCTCAAATATATGGTGAAATAAGGCATCGTGCATCTAGATTATCTAACTCTCATTTCACTGCCGCTGGCATTAATCCTGGGC
>JASJGV010000293.1:0-3137 GCA_033791325.1 Desulfobacterales bacterium
TGAATTCAACGGATGGGGTCGATTTTGCCATGTTGTTTCCCCTACGGAAAAGCCGGAGAACTTCAGATCCTGCGTTGCTAAGGGTTTGAAGTAACAAGCTACGACCTCACCCTTAGACGCCTTGACTCTGAAGCTCTCCGACTTTTGCAACGTTGGGATAAAGAACGGGGTCAAAAACAAAACTCCTTACTTCCTACTCCTTAGTCCTTACTTACTTCCGTCTCTCCAACTCCGACATTCTCTCTAAAATCATTCGGATATGTTTGCCCATGTCCCTGGCATGCTCGTAACGTTTGTCGTGATCTTTCACAAGCGCCTTATTCAAAACGGTGAGAATCGGTTTGTTTAACCCTTTTTTGTATTCCGTGGGTGGCGTCGGATCGACTGAAGTTATCTGATACATGATGGCTGCCATGTTCTCTCCATCAAACGGCAATCTTCCCGTCAAGAGCTGGTAGAAGACAACCCCCAGTGAAAAAATGTCGGATCTGCCTGAAAGTTTCAGGCCTTTGGTCTGTTCCGGGGACATATAGTAGGGTGTTCCTTTGATGATGCCCGTACGGGTTTTGGTACTGGTGGTTATCCGGGCAATGCCGAAATCGGTTACCTTGACGGAGCCATCCCCCAACAACATGATATTTTCGGGTTTGATATCTCTATGGATAATGTTGTGCGTGTGGGCGTATTCCAGGGCATCACACACCTGAGCAATGACTTTGAGGCATTTTTTAACCGGAAAAAGATTCTCTTTGGATGTATATTTTTCAAGGTTCTCTCCTTGAAGATATTCCATGGCAAGAAACGATAAATCCAGATCCTCACCCACATCAAAAATGGTGACGATATTCGGATGGGAAAGTTTGGCCACAACCTCAGCTTCACGATAAAAATGAGTTTTGACGACATCGACATTGTCTTCATCAAACTCATCGGAAAAACGAATGGTCTTGATTGCCGTCAACCTGTTAAGAATGGGGTCCTTGCCCTTATATACAATTCCCATTGCTCCCCGGCCGATCTGTTCCAGAATTTCATACCGCCCAAGCTTTGGCAGTTTCTTCGCAACAGTTTGAACCACCTGCGTCATCTTGGGTGACGGAATCGGGGCTTCGATCTTTGGTTGCTCTATTTCGTTATCTCGCAGATCAACCGTATGCTGCAGCACTTCTACCGCACGTGATCTACCCGCAAAGAAACGCAGTCCACCAAAAAACAATATACAGATTGCTGCCAACCTCAGCAGGATTTTAATAATTTGAACAATGTCTTCATGACCAGGCAGGATCAAAAGCAAAAAATAGTCTACGAGATCAGAAAGAAACAATACCAGTAGAAAACCCATTATCAGGTTGATGGCAGCGCCTATCTTTCCACCGATATACTCATTTCTGGCACGAATATATATCAGCAAGGTCATGACGTAGAAAACTAGAATCAGAAGCTGCGCTAGCCAGTAGTTTAAACCATTGTCCATTATATCAACCTATGGGCTTCTAATGTGGAGACAAAATATTCCGACAGAGGCAGGAGATTTCTCTGTTTTTGATCAGACATAAATCGATTAAGTTTCGACAAGCTTGTGCGTGTGGGTTTGTCCCCCAGCAGACGTCTTTCCTCAAGCAACAGCTCGATTAATGCCTCCTGAAACCCCTTGATAAAACTCATTTTACTAAGCCGATAACCCTCATTCGAAATATGATGTCGGATGTTTTCAACATTTGTTGCGATATCGTCAGAGGCACGAAACCTGCACAAAAATTCTTCATGGTATTTCGAATTTCTTAGTATCTTATCAAGCAGAGCATGCGATTTCACCCCAAGGTTTTCTTCCAAATCCGTGATGAGTATCTGGGCGATTCTGCTGTAGAATGCGATTATCACAGCCCCACCGATTTCACTTAAATTCGGGGTTGGGATACCGCTGTCGGTGCCCCCAGTCGCTGCGCCGCTCGATGTGGAACGTGCGAAAATATCTTCTGTTTCCAGAGAACTTTTTTCATTTACGAACAATTTAGCCAGAAAGGGCATAAAAGATCCGGCGATGATCTTTTGTTCTGCGGGCATACCTTCAATCAGGGCACCCATGCGACGAAGGGTTCCGTTTACAGCCTTGGGCCCCAGGAGCCGGTGTTCTTCCTTGAGAATCTGTACGATGGTATTTCTCAATCCTGTTGCCAGATCCGTCGATTTCACAGGTTTTGAAGATCGGCCCATCCTTTCGCGGATATTATTAACCATCGTGTTGGTTGTATCCTCCGGGCGAACTTCTTGAAGAAAGGTATCGTAATGCGGTAAAGACTTGATACTGTCGGCAAGAATCGATGCAGCCTTTTTTCCTCCCATTTCTGTGGAAAAGTCTGAAACGATCTCTTTGATCAATGGCAAGAAAAAACGCATGATGGACTCGGCACTTATCTGCTGCCCCTTTCTAATATCTTCAGACGTTTTTTTTCTCTTGATAATACCCTGGACAAAGAGACTGGTGAGAGCCCTGTATACCGCGATGCGTGTTTTGCCTGTCGACTGGATAATCTGCGCAACGGTACGGTTGCCATCGGCAAGGAGCAGCACATCATACACACCCTCGGTTGAAAGACTGTTGGAACGTAAATCCACGTCTTTCATTTCAAAGACAACCTGATCATGGGGAATCAGGATCCTGTACTCTTTCCATCTCTCGGCCTCAGCAACAAGACGGATGGGATCCATATCCAGCTGGATATCTTCCACATATCCATCGAGTCCATCGGTGTAAACAAAAGTACCTTCTTTCCAGGTCAATGCTTTTGAAATAGCCTCTTTGAATTGCAGGTTCAGCACCTTGACCAAGTCCTCTTTCGTTACATATCCCTGTTCAATGAGGATAACACCCAGACGCTTATTTGATTTTGCACCAATTTCCAGGGCGTTCTGGATCTCCACTTCTTGAACCAGTTTATCCGCCTTCAGCAATGCGCCCAGAGAAAGCTCCTCGGCAAGGTCGCCGCTGATGAAGACAATGCCGCCTTGCTTGAAATATATACGGGTGACTGAACCGTCGCTACTAACGTTCAGAATGCCCGTCTTTTTTTCGGCATGGATCATTCTCCCGATCGCAGACAACGAAAAAGTCTGAATGTCTCCCTGGATGGGCATAT
>JASJGV010000294.1:0-5602 GCA_033791325.1 Desulfobacterales bacterium
CTTAATCTGACAAATTTGGCACTGTGGTTTTCATCTTACCTGTCAACTAAAGCCAAAGCACTTTCATTAGAGATGTACAGTTAATCTCTGATTTCCCATCAGCGAACTGCTCAGTCCAACTGAAACTGTAACTTCACAGCATCCCAACCGGGGTAAAAAATCCCGGCATTTATTATAAAAGTAACAAAAAGAACATTTGATGAATAATCAGCAAGTTATGGACTTTGTTACTTAGAAGGAACAATCTTAATCTACTGATTTACTAAAATATTTAGGTTGGCAAGGGCCATCTCTTTTAGCAAGAAGCTCTCCCCTTCATCCTAATGTAGAATAGTTGATACGCATCGCTTAAGAGCATCATAGGTAAGATTGCCATTCGACTATATCATATTTATTGATATACTGAATTAGTATTAGTTATTGTTTTGCTGTATACTACAGTGTGATATCTGGTTTTTTTGTCGTCATTTATACCTTAAACTTATGGAGGGTGTATGAAGATTAGAAGAAGGGAATTCCTGAAATTGTCAGCAATTGCGGGGGTATCTGTTGCGATGAACGGTTGCGCTAGCGCTAAAGATCCAAGCATGAACGGTCTCGCCCCTGGAACCAAACAAAGCAAAATTGGTGAACTCCCTGGGGAATGGAAGCCCTCAACCTGCCAGGGGTGTACAACCTGGTGTCCTGTTGAAGTCTTTGTGCAGGATGGAAGAGCAGTGAAGGTCCGGGGAAACCGTTATTCAAAACAAAATGAAGGCAGTATCTGTCCCCGTGGCCATCTTTCGTTGCAACAGCTCTATGATCCGGACCGGATAAAGGTTCCAATGAAACGGACAAATCCCCAAAAGGGAAGAGGAGTTGATCCCAAATTTGTGCCTATCAGCTGGGATGAAGCATTGAATACGATTGCCGACAAGATGATGAAAATTCGCAAGGCTGGTGAGCCTGAAAAATATTGCCTTATGCGCGGTCGCTATACCTATTTAAGAGATGTTATTTATGATGTTATGCCCAAGGTTTTCGGTTCCCCAAATAACATTTCCCATAGCTCGACCTGCGCTGAAGCGGAAAAATTTGGTTCCTATTACACAGAGGGTCTCTGGGGCTACAGAGACTATGATCTTGATAATGCAAAATATATCCTCATCTGGGGGTGTGACCCTGTAGCCAGTAATAGGATGGTTCCGGCAGCAATACAACGTCTCGGTGATGCCATTGATCGTGGAACGGTTGCAGTTGTTGATCCCCGCCTTACCACTAGTGCTGCAAAAGCAAATGAGTGGTTACCTTTAAAGCCTGGTAGTGATGGCGCTCTTGCCCTTGGTGTTGCACATGTCATTCTTTCTGAAGGGCTCTGGTATAAGGGCTTTGTCGGAGATTTTAAGGACGGTGTTAACCACTTTAAACCTGGCACGCAGGTTGATGAAACCGACTTTTTGGAAAAAGAGACCCACGGAGTCGTACAATGGTGGAACATTGCCGTTAAAGACATGAATCCGGCAAAAGCCGCTGAGTTAAGTGGAGTTGACAAGGATCAGATAATTCGGGTTGCCCGTGGAATGGCGGGAGCCGCCCCGAATGTCTGTGTCTGGATGGGGCCTGGCGCTGCGATGCATGCCCGGGGTGGATATTCCGCAATGGCTGTTCACGCGCTCGGTGGCCTGGTAGGTGGCATTGATAACAAAGGCGGCTCATTGCAAACCGCCAAAATACCCGTCAATAAGTTAAACAAAGATATCCTGAAAAAACATCAGGATGATCTAGCCAAAAAGCATTCAAAGCTTGAGAAAATTGACCAGCGTGGGCGTCTTGAACTTCCTGTAATTGCAAAAGGTAAATCAGGTGGAGGCGTTTCAACCAACAATGCTGCTACAGGTATCCTCAACAAAGACCCCTATGATATAAAAGTGTTGGTCGGCTACATGAATAACTTCGTGTTCTCCTGTAACGGAACTGACCGTTGGGAGAAAGCTCTTGCAAGTGTACCGTTTACCGTGCATTTGACCACGAATGCCTCAGAGTTTTCCATGTTCGCAGACATCCTGCTGCCCTGTACTGTGAACAAATATGAGAGATATGGTTTTGTTAAAACGAAGGCAAATCGGTACGCCACCTGTACCCTGCTGCAACCGGTAATCGAGCCGATTTGGGATGTGATCGTTGATGAAACGGAATTCCCCTTCCTTATCGCTGAGAAGCTAAAAGATCGTGGTTTTTCAAACCTGTACGATTGTTTGGTTGAAATGTATTCCGACCCTGAAACTGGGAAAAAACCTTCTAATAGCAAAGAGTTCACGTTATTTGCTTTGAAATACTATACCAGCCCACTGTGGGACGGTCAAAAAGATAGCCATGGAGACAAAATCAATGGCTGGGACGAGATGCTAAAGAGAGGCATGTGGAATTCTGAAGCGTATAAGTACAAGTCCCATTGGGGCGGAAAGTTTAAAACAGTGAGCAAAAAGTTTGAGTTCTATAGTGAAACCTTGAAAAAAGCCCTCGAGTCCCATGCGAAAAAACACAACGTTGATGTTGATACGGTGCTTGAAAAGGCAAACTACACGGCTAAAGGAGAACTGGCCTTTGTCCCTCACTATGAACCACCGCTCCGTCACGGAAGTATCAAAGAGTATCCACTTGTCTTTATAGACTATAAATCCAGATTGAACAGGGAAGGTCGAAGTGCCAACTGTCCATGGTACTACGAGTTCAAGCACGTTGACCCTGGTGATGTTGGTGATCAGGATACTCTTAGGATCAATCCTCTCGATGCAGCAAAATATGGAATCAAAGATGGCGACAGGGTTCTTCTCACCTCCGTTGCTGCCAGTGGCGAGTGTGTCGCCCATGTATGGGAAGGTGTACGTCCCGGAACAGTAAGTAAAGCCTACGGCCAGGGGCATTGGGCTTACGGCAAAACTGCGACGGTTGATTTTGCCAATGCAAAACCCCGAGGCGTTAACAATAACTCCATAATTCCATGGGAACTGGAACGGCTATCCGGATCTAACGCACGTAATGGCGGGCATGCAGCAGTGCGTGTCGAGAAGATATAGCTAACAGGAGGATATAATAATGACGCAATATGCCATGGTAATAGATTTACGAAAATGTGTTGGTTGCGGGGCATGCGCCCTTGCCTGTAAGACGGAGAACAATACCGCTCTTAGGAACAATGGCCAGACCCACAACTGGGCAGATTTTATTCATGAAACATCAGGAAAATTCCCCAATACGACCTACAGAACGCTGCCAGTGCTATGTAATCATTGCAGCGATGCTCCGTGCATTGAGGCCTGCCCCGTTGAGCCAAAGGCCATGTTCAAAACACCAGAAGGCATCACTATGCATAATGACGAGAGATGCATTGGTTGTCGCGCATGTCAGGATGCTTGTCCATACAGTATGGAGGAGGTTAGCAAGGACGGCTCCAGTGGAGAATACAGTGTTATAAGCTATAATGAAGAGGGGGAGGCGACCCACCCCTTCTATTCAAATAAAGCAGCATTGATAAAAGGATGTACAACATCAGCAGCCGAGCAGGCACAACTTGCAGGTGTTACACCGCCACATGGGACACTCTACTCACATCCGGATTATGGAAGTGTGAGAAGAGATAACATTGTTGAAAAATGTATTCTCTGTGCCCATCGACTTGCGGTTGACAAGCAACCGTACTGTGTTGTTTCATGCCCGTCAGGCGCACGGGTGGTTGGTGATATCGATAATCCTGAAAGTGAAGTGTATAAGTTGCTCAGGAAACACAAGCCCTTTGTTCTAAAAGAAGACGAAGGCACCTCTCCGAATGTGTACTATATTCGAGAATACGGGGCTCGTTAACCACAATTTTCACTGACAATGCGCTTTCTTTTATCTCTCTTGCACATAAGAGGAAGCGCATTGTCGCTCATGGGGAAACAATCGATCATGATAAAAATTGAAGAAACTATACAACGGGGTAATTGCTTTAAACTCTTGGCGGCTTGTTTTTATGAGCCGGATAAACAACTGTTTCTTGAAGAAAAATTAACGGAAAATCTAGAGCATCTATTGCAACAACTGTCGCCAGAAGGTGTTGTAGCAGCCAGAAAGATGCAGAGTTCTCTAAAGGCTTTGGAGCAGGAGACGTTGAGCGTTGACCATGCGGTTCTTTTTGTGGGGCCCTTTGAGTTAACTGCGGCGCCGTATGGCTCTGTCTATATTGAGAAGAAGCGTACGGTTATGGGCGAATCGACCGTAAATGTGGCTCGGTTTTATCAAGACGCTGGTGTCTCAGTTGACATAAAAGAGCCGCCGGATCATATCGCTATCGAACTCGAATTTATGTACTACCTGTGTACCAGAGAAGCGGCATTCGCAAAAGATGGTCTAAGTGTAGAGTCCTCCCTGTTGAGAGAGAAGCAGAGTGCTTTTTTCTTTGGTGCCTTGATGCCATGGGTAGTAGATTTTTGTGAGGCAATCCGCCAGGGAACTGATAACGGATTCTATTTACATTTATCAACGTGTCTTGAGCAATTCCTTAGATCTTGCGAGCAGATATATACGAAGGCATTTGAAGAGAACGTTGCGTAGGAGATTGTTGTATGGGGCCACTCGCATTCCTTAACCACTCTCTCGCAGAACCACCCGTTCAGCCGACGCTTCTCATTAAAAGATGTCTCAGGTCAAGGCTTAACACCAATCAATGTCAAAGGTGTGTGCAGAGTTGCCCCGCTGGTGCATTGAACGTCATTGACCATAAAATTTATCTTGATACATCTCCATGTACGGGCTGTATGTCCTGTGTTGCTGTTTGTCCGCAGGATGCCCTGGTGAGTGATCATGACATCGAAAAACTGCTTGGTTCACTCCCAGCCGGTAAAGACATTGTCATTTCCTGCATCCGTCAAAAGCAGAGTTGTTTCGACGAAATCACCCTTCCCTGTGTTGGCATTGTATCAAAGCAGCTACTGGCAGCTTTTGTTCTCAGGGGTTGTAAATCAATAACCTTTCAAATGAGTGGTTGTAGCGAATGTTGCAATGAAGATGTTTCAAAAACCTTTAGGCTTATGTGCAAAGACCTTCTTGAAGAGCTAGATGACCTACATCCTTCAACAGTGATTTTAAGTGTAAAAAGGGAGCAATTAACACATCACGAAATGGGCCGTAGGTCTTACTTAACAAAATTACGACAACTTGTTGTTGGTGTATCAAAAAAGACCTTCTCGATCACTTCTGATCACCTTGATAGTGGACTCAAAAAGAGCCGCAGAATACCATTTAAAACAGAACTGATAAGAAAAATAATTACGCGTCTAGAAGGTGATGCACAAACAAAGATTGTTCGCTTATTCAGTCACAAGGTTTCTATCACCAAAGAATGTACCTGCTGTCCACTGTGCAAGGGAATTTGCCCGACAGGGGCCATAAAGATTGAACGTTCCGGCACGAAGAAATGGTTCAACTTTGAAATGTTGGATTGCAGTGGCTGTGGTTTATGTGTTGAATTCTGCAAGAGCAATGCTATTTTACTAACACAACACTGTGTCTTGAAACCAGATTTTGTCTCGAAACCTAGCAACAATCACCTACCACGCCCAGAGGACGTGGTATGATGAAGCCC
>JASJGV010000295.1:0-6512 GCA_033791325.1 Desulfobacterales bacterium
CAGGCTCAAATTATAATCCTTAAAATACTTTATGTATTCATGTGGTTAAAGTTTTCACCTTCCTTGAACTGAACCAAAATCGAGCCTTTTTCAAAGGTCTCAGTGTGTGCATTCCTCGTGGCGACGCGAATGAGCTTGCCGACAAGTCCTGCTGCGGGGGGTTTAAAATTTCATTGCGCAAGTATTCATAATTACAATATTCATGCCAGATAGAAATAATAGGATAAAATAAGGTAACCATTTGAAAAAATAAAGAATTTTATTTGGATGGGAAGTCTTGAAAAAAAATAAATCTTATGTTATCTAAACACTTGTAAAAAATAATAATTAAACAGGTGATTAAATTAAACAGGTGATGCATGAAGCCACCGGCAATCAGTTTTCCCTGGAAACAAATAATCAGTACAATGAATGATGTGCTCATGGTCATTGCCATGGATGGCACCGTCGTGATGGTCAACAAGGCCTTTGAAACACTTACCGGCTATACAAAAACCGAGGTGATTGGACAACCGTGTACGATTCTTGAGTGTGATGCCTGCGAGCTGACATTGAACCCGGGGAAAAGTGAACCATGGTGCGCTCTTTTTGAGCCGGGGCATGAAGGTATCAAGCGTTGTCGATGTAACTTGAGGAAAAAGGACGGCACCTATATACCGGCGCTTAAAAATGCATCCGTGCTCAGGGACGACGAGGGCGCTGCCGTCGGCTCGGTAGAATCGTTGACGGACATATCGGAAATAGACAGGCTCGACCGGGAGCTTGTACAGCTTTCGCGACAACTGGATCAGGAGGAAGGTTTTTACGGTATCATAGGCAAATCGGTTGTTATACAAAGGGTCTTCGATGTTATCCAAAAAGCAGCAATAAGTGATGCACCGGTCATTATATACGGGGAAAGTGGTACGGGAAAGGAACTTGCCGCCCGTGCCATACACATGATAGGGAGCAGAAAAGGCAAACCCTATGTGCAGCTGAATTGTGCAGCGCTAAATGAATCGCTGCTGGAAAGCGAGCTCTTTGGTCACACCAAAGGTGCTTTTACAGGTGCGCTTCGACACAGGGTTGGGCGGTTTGAAGTTGCCAATGAAGGAGATATTTTTCTTGACGAAGTAGGTGACATCCCTTTGTCGATTCAAGTGAAACTTCTCCGTGTTATCGAGACCAAAAAATTTGAGCGTGTAGGTGATCACCAGCCGATTCATGTGGATGTGAGAATCATTACGGCCACCAACAAAGTCCTCGAAGAAATGATGCAGGCAAATTTGTTCAGGGAAGATCTCTTTTACCGGATCAATGTACTCCCTATTTACCTTCCACCTCTCAGGGACAGACAAGAGGATATTCCCGTACTTGTGAATTATTTTATTCGTAATATGCGGAGAAAAACCCATAAAAAAATTTCCGGATTGACCCAGGCCGCGATGGGAAAATTCATGACATACTACTGGCCCGGAAATATACGGGAATTGAAAAGTGCTCTGGAATATGCATTTGTAATTGCCGATAAGGGCGCCATTGATATCGATCACCTGCCTCCCAGAACATTAAGGGAAGCACCCAATTTAAATGGTGATACGGGAAAATTGGTCAGACCCATTCGACAAGGTGATGTATCAAAAAAAGAAGCACTCATCGAAGCGCTGAGGATGAGCCAGGGAAATAAATCAGAAGCGGCACGAATTCTCGGTGTAAACAGGGTGACGATTTGGAACCGAATGAAAAAATATGGCATAGATCTTAGAAAAGTTTTGATTCCCTGAATAAATTCGCTTTGCGAATTTATGAAACGCGACCTTGTTGCTTTTATAGCATTTGTAAAATAATATGGAAACCCTTGGAGCCGTGGGACGCATTCGGAACATATTTATGACAACCCCTATATGCAATTTAACATGAATAATATATGTAGAATATTATGCAGAAAAAAGATACAAACGGCCCGATCACCCAAGGGATAAAAAGACAAGAACCCTCAGCATATTGGTGCAGCGACCACAAGGGAAAGCGTTATACATTTGAGGAATCCCTGGAGATGGCGCGTGCGTTTCACGGTTATCCTGCCCCAGGGCTCATTATAGGGGTTAGAATGGTATCACTGGCAATGCAGCAATTGCCGGAAAATATCCTGTTTGATGCTGTTTCGGAAACACGTAGCTGCTTACCCGACGCCGTCCAGGTCCTCACCCTCTGCACGGTCGGCAACAACTGGCTGAAAGTCATGGATTTGGGTCGCTATGCGCTTGCACTTTATGACAAATTTACAGGAAAAGGGGTACGGGTCAGTATCGACTCGTTGCGGCTGAAAAAGTGGCCGGAGTTGTATGCCTGGCTATACAAAACAAAAGCCAAACACGAGCAGGACTCAGAGGCCTTGTACAACGACATCCAAACCGCCGCCCGGCACGTTTTAAATATTGAAAACATTGTGATGCAATCACGGTACCTGAAAAAAATCAGCAAGGGGACTATCGATACCTGCCCTGGCTGCGGGGAGGCGTTTCCCTTGAATCACGGTAAACTCTGCCGCGTGTGCCAGGGCGAGACACCCTATCGGATGCCGGATACTTCCAGGATGGAAAAGGTGTTAAAAAACACACCTGCGGCTAAGCGGGTTTCCACCGAGCAGGCTGTAGGAAAGCGTCTGATTCATGACATGACGGAAATTATTCCCGGGGAGAAAAAGGGTCCGGCTTTCAGACAGGGGCAAATCATTAAACCAGGTGACATCTGTCGATTGCAGCGGATGGGAAGACAGCATGTTTATGTTGAAGATGATGCCGGTTCGGTTGAAGGATTTATACATGAAGATCAGGCCGCACTGGCCTTTGCTAAAGGCATGGCCGGAGAAGGTGTCACGTTTCAGGACACATCTCACGAAGGCAAGATCGAATTGACAGCTTCGGCAGATGGACTATACGACGTCGATATTGTCCGTCTGGAGATGTTTAATCAGATTCCCGGGGTCATGTGCGCATCCCGGAAACGTTTTGATGTCATACAAAAAGGCAATGTGTTAGCCGCCACACGGGCCATTCCGCTATTTCTTGCTGAAGATGAATTTGAACGTGCCATGGCTGTGCTTCGTTCAGGAAGCCTGTTCCGGATACGCCCGATCCGCAAGGTAAACGTAGGCATACTGGTAACCGGTACCGAAGTTTTCAGGGGGCTTGTTCAAGATAGTTTTATCCCGATTATTAAATCAAAAGTTGAAAAGTTTGCAAGCCCTGTGGTTGATGCATGCATCGTCCCGGATGACCGTGCAGCAATTACTGAGGGGGTCAATAAACTGATCAAATCAGGCGCAGACCTGATTGTGACCACGGCAGGTTTGTCTGTAGACCCTGATGATGTAACCCGGCAGGGCCTTATGGATGCAGGATGCATTGATCTGTTGTATGGCGCTCCAATTCTTCCTGGTGCCATGACACTTCTTTCAAGGATCGGTGACGTACAGGTGATCGGTGTGCCTGCATGCGGTCTTTTCCACAAAACCACCAGTTTCGATATCCTGCTGCCGAGACTGTTGGCGGGATTGACCATCACAAGAAAGGATCTTGCCGTCTTGGGACATGGTGCGTTGTGCCTGGATTGTCCAACGTGTATTTATCCTGATTGCTCCTTTGGAAAATAGATCTGTTATTTTCCCAATTGGCCACTGTGGGCCAATACCCCGATAAAATTTATGATCAACTGGGCGCCGGTGGCTGCGGTTATATCGTTGACATCCCGTTCCGGGCGAACTTCAAACAGGTTCATTCCGACGATGCGCCCTTTTGAGGAAATTCCCTTTATGAGATCGGTGGTTTCGTCAAATGTCAAACCACCTGGGCTGGGAAAAAGTACTCCGGGTGCGATGGCCGTGTCTAAAGCATCGGCGTCAATGGTTATTATATAATGGTCTGCCGGGGGAATTCTTTCAAGACAGGTATCGATTCCTTGCTTATGAACGTCACGGGCGCGGATCAGAATGCTGCCGAACGAATGCGCATCGTCAACCTCCTTTTGTCGTGCGCTGCCGATACCTCGTAAGCCTACTTGCGCCATGAATTGAACCCAGGGCATTTCAGATGCCCGTCGCATGACGCTGCTGTAGCCATCCCGTACGCTATCACGCTCGTCACGCCAATCGATATGGGCATCCACGTGTACCACACAAAGTGATTGATAGCCATGGTAGGCCCGGAGGGCGAAAATAGCGCTCCCCTCATCGGTGCCGATAGCGATGGGCACGGCCCCCTTATCCAGGAGGGTGCGAATGGCTGTCGTGATGTGTTCCGGTTGTGGTAACCCGTCACTGAGTTCTCTGTCGATATCGCCACAATCAACTATCTGGATATCCTGATTGGCTAACAGGGTGTCATTGAAATCAAAGTCATAATGATTCAAATGATTCGTAAAAATGGATGATTGTCTGCGAATGGCCGCCGGCGCCGTTTGCATCCTATTTTGAACCGCTTGTGACGGATTTAACTGAGAATAGGGGCTGGTGTAATGGAGCCCGAGTATGGCGATATCCGCCTCCAGATTGTCCAGATTCGTGATGACAGGTAGACCCGCAAAACTTTGAACAGGGGGCGAGATCCACTTCCAGTCTTTTAACATAGACAGTCCATTAAGATTGTGAGAAGTTGTATTTTATGAGCTTGATTATGCAAAAACCAATGTTTTGCTTCTATGATCTCAACCTAATAAAGTCAACGTAATTAGTAATGAAAAAGGGTTAGAATCTATTGAATCATAAAGGAGGAGAAATGAGTGACACTGAAGTATTGGGCAAAACGTTTCATTATATTCTGAAACGGATGGTGGATACGGGTCAGGCACCGCATTACACAGAGATTGCGGTGGAACTAGGTGTTTCACCCGAAGAAGGACGAAAAACGATGCATAAGCTGTTTAAGTCTGGAATTTACGGTTGGCTGCATCCAAATACGGATTTTATTTCTTCTTTTGCACCTTTTAACAACCAACCGACCCAGTTCCGCGTTACCGTTGAAGGCGAGCAGAAGTGGGTTGGGCAGTGAGCTTTTGAATCGCTGGCGGTCAGCTGGCTGTTTCCGGGGAAAAAGGTCCGTATCGAATCCCCATGTCTCGACTGCGGAGAACCCATCATCATCGAAATGCGTGACGGGTTCATCGAAAAGGCCGACCCCGAAGGAATTATCGGCTATGTAGCCCTTCCGGTATCCAAATGGATGTCGGATGTGGCTTTCGCCTGAAGTACGATGCTTTTCTTCCGGTCGGAAGAACATTTGAAAAACTGGGCGCAGTACGATCCTTCTACAGAGGGCGGTATTTCTCAGTTGGAGGGGATACGAGCCATGTTTTCCAGCAACATGTTTAAAAGGCGAATGGACCCGGATTACTTCTCCAGCATGAAAACATATATAGGGGAATTGATCGGTGAAGTCGGCGGCAATGATAAAATAGGTAATTTTCTAAAATCTTAACGGAGTCCCCTGGCCACACGATTTTCTAATTTCTGGATGGCGAGGGAACAGGGCAGGGTCAGTATCAGATACATGATGGTAACCGTAATCCAGATCTCCATGGTGAGCAAGGTGCCGGTCATGAGTTCATTGGCCCTGAAGGAAAGTTCGGGTATGGAAATGACGGAAACGATGGAGGAGTCCTTGATCAGGGAAACAAATTGACCGGCCATGGGTGGTAAAATACGCTGAAAAGCCTGGGGTAATATGATATAACGCATCATCTGATATTTGGTCATACCCAGTGAGTGGGCTGCTTCCCACTGGCCTTTGCGAATGGACTGGATACCGGCCCTGACAATTTCAGTGATATAGGCGCCTTCAAAGATCGCCAGGGTGAACAGTGCGGACAGAAAGGTGGTGAGGTTCTCCGGTTTAGCCAGACAGACGGTCACAAGGGTTACCAGGATGTTGTCCTTACCTTCCAATGCATCCCCGATACTGCTGTAGGGCAAAAGGTGGTTACCGATGAAAAAGTAGACAATAAAGATGATCACCAGGGGCGGCAGGTTGCGCATGGTTTCGACGTAAGTACCACTGATGAGTCTGAGAAACACCACCTTGGAAGACCGGCAAATACCCATTATGGTTCCCAGGATAATGGCCAGGACAGTGCCGAAAATACTGAGACGAATGGTGTTGAATAGGCCCCACATCAACACATTGGATACCCATTTCCCGCTTTCATCATCAAAGCGATAAAGGAATTGGGGGATTTTGTGCCAGTTCCATTTGTAGTTGAGACCGATTTCCACCCGGTAATAAATGGCCACGCCGGCAATCAGGAGAATGGCACCTGCAATGACATCTGATTTTTTCAGCCGGATATTCTTTTTGAGCATGCAAGGTCCTGGAGGTTTTCTGTTACGTCATGGCACGAGATTGAAATTTGCCGATTCCCCGCTGCTTGACAAAAATCCCGGTTTATCGGGGCAGCGGGGATTCTGCAAATAAGATTAAGATCTCTTTGTGAAAAAGCGACACCGTCGCGTTAAATAAAATCGTTCCTATGATTTTATT
>JASJGV010000296.1:0-6990 GCA_033791325.1 Desulfobacterales bacterium
GGCGGGATCAGAATGGGGAAGACATTCAGCCGGTAATAAAGGTCTTTCCGGAATTTGCCTTCCTTGACACTCTGGGCCAGATCCTGGTTGGTAGCTGCAATGATGCGCACATTTACATGCAGCGACTTTGTGGAGCCCAGGCGCTCGAACCGGCCCTGTTCCAGCACCTGTAGCAGTTTGGACTGCACTTCATGGGGGAGTTCGCCAATCTCATCAAGAAAAATGGTGGCCCCGTCAGCTACCTCAAACCGGCCGGCCATTTTTGTCAAAGCACCGGTGTAAGCGCCTTTTTCCCGGCCAAAGAGTTCGCTTTCAATCAGCGAGGCCGGAAGAGCGGCACAGTTCACCGTCACCAGAGGCCGGTCTTTTCGGGAACTCATCTTGTGAATCTCCCGGGCCAAAAGTCCCTTTCCCGTGCCGGTTTCACCCTGGATGAGGACCGTGGATTCTGTTTGGGCTACCTGCTCGGACAGGTTCAGTACCTTTTTCATCACAAAGCTCTGCCCCACAATCTCCTTATGCTCAAGCAGCAGTTTGACTTCCCGCTTCAGGTAGATATTTTCCTGCTCGAGCCGTTGTTTGAGTTCTTCAATTTCACGAATATGCTCCCGGAGTTGACCATCCATTCGTTTACGCTCCAGCGCGTGGGTGAAAATTTGTGCGATCAGTTGCAGCCGCTTCACCAATCCCTCCGGCCAGTCGCGTTCAGTCTGCAGGGTATTAAACCCCAAGACACCAACGGGCGGATCATCCCCTATCGAGAGCGGCAAGGTTAAATTCGATTTGATACCGAACAGGCGGCAGGATTCCCGGTCATGGGCAGCCTCTGGTGGCAGCTCCTCCAGGGAAGAAAAGGAAATGATCCGGCCTTTCACCATTTGCTGCCGACACCAGGGAAAATGATCCTGGGTTATCCCACCGGAAGGTAGCACACGTTCCTGGTTACTGTAGGCGTGGGTTAGTATTAGGGTATTACAGGCGTTGTCCGACCATTCCCAAAGTGCTGAAGTATCAATGCCGAGTAACTTGCAGATGCGGACCTGATCGTCTTCAATCTCGTGGTCTATCCGGTTGATGGGCTGGTTGATAAATCGTGTAGAGATTTCGGCCAGCAGCATCTCAAACCGCAGGCGCTCTTTCAGCGCCTGCTTCACCTGCCTGCGGGTGAGCACATTTGCAAATATCTGCGCCACCGCTTTAAATTGCTGTACCGCTGTTTCCGTCCACTCTCTCTCTTCCCATGTGACAGCAAAGGTCAACAGGCCAAATATTTTTCCTCTTTCCACCGATAAAGGAATGACCACTACAGACTTGGTTCCGTAGTGTTTGAACGCCTAAAGGTCGATGCCGGCTTACTCCGGGAGATCGGTCATCTTGGAAATCGTAATAATTTCACCGCCCAGAATCTTTTGCACTGTCCATGGAAAGAAATCAATTGCACTCATACGCTCAGGAGGTGTCCTGCTTTTCGATGGCTGATAAAGATGTGTCAGCAGCATCTGGGTTTCTCTTTCAGAAATTTGAAAAAGTGTGGAGCGATCAAGATTGAGGAACTCGCAGACGCGGGTCTGGGCAGTTTCAATTTCACTATCGATCCGGTCAATGGGAAGATTGATAAAGAAAGTCGAAATTTCATTCAGAAGCGTCTCGAATCGCAACTTCTTGTCAAGTTCTGCATACGGTTTGATTTCTAATGGGGCCATATATTTTATGCTATACCACATCGAGCAGTGTTTGCTCAACCCAAATCCACCGCCTGATTTTTTTATTCCCCTTATGCACCTTTTGCAGAAAAAAAGTTAAATTTTCTGGAAAGAGATGACAACGTTCTTGACATCCATCGTGTTTGCGGATATTCCATAATCTAGATTTTCAGACCTTTGAGCCGGATCTATGGCTGAAAGGTGGCAGATGACATTGGAACAAACTGATCTGGTAGTGTATTGTTTATGGAACAACAGGATAAAAAATAAAGGAGTGACGTATGGTTAAGCGCTCGTATTTTGACAGGCTTTGGATAAAAATTTTGTTATTGACCATCCTGGGGGTTGCCCTGACAGCATGTAAAGACAAAACTGAAATTATTGAACAGGTTCGCGCCCTTAAAACTATCACCGTCTCCGAACTGGCCACCGGTCAAACACGAAAATTCTCTGGAATTGTTAATGCAACAGATTCCGCCAACCTGAGTTTTGAAGTCAGCGGAAGGGTTAAGACGGTGCTTGTCGATATTGGAAATCGTGTCGTGAAAGGACAAGTATTGGCAGATCTTGACAAAGAACCCTATCGGTTAGATGTAGATGCTGCAAGGGCTGAATTTGTATCGGCCCAGGCCGGTGTTGTCAATGCCAAAGAAGAGTATGATCGGCAGCAAAGAGTGTATACTCAGGGTGCCGGGGCCAAAAGTAAACTGGACAAAGCCAAGTATAATCTGGATGCCGCTCAAAGCCAATTGAATTTCCAAAAGGCAAAGGTAAATCTCGCCAAACGAAATCTCAGCAAGACCACGCTGATTTCACCCTACGATGGCCATATTGCCTCACGGTCTGTAGAACCACACGAAGAAATAACCGTTGGACAAAAAGTGTTCGCAATTGATGCCAAAGGCACTCTGGAAGTTGAACTGGCTGTTCCTGAAACCATGATCAACCGAATGCAGATCGGTACTCCTGCAATAGTCAGATTTCCTACACTGCCCGATCAATCTGTGGAAGGGCTTATCTCTTTTATCGGTTCTGCTGCTGTAAAATCCAATGCTTTTCCGGTCAAGGTCGGCCTGGTTGGATCAACAGCGAATATAAACCCGGGTATGACCGCTGAAGTGGCTCTGGTCATGAAAGATGACAGCCTGATAGCCGGTTTCCGGGTTCCGCTTCAGGCGATCCTTCCCGCCAAGGAGATTGGGAAGGGATATGCGTTTGTGTATGACCCAAAAACCGCCATTGTTCAAAAGAAACCGGTCCAAATCCTTGGTGCGGAGAAGAACATGATGATTATATCAGAAGGTCTCACTGCCGGGGATATCATTGCTGTTGCCGGCATAAGCTTCCTTGCTGATGGAATGAAAGTAAAGCTGATGGAACCTTAGCTTAAATATTTCATCAGATTTTAAAATTCGGAGCTAAATAATGAAAAGTATAACCGATTTTGCACTCAATAATTCTCGAACCGTTATCGTAATAATGCTGGTAATCTTTCTTGGCGGTATTATCCTGTTTGTAAAAATTCCAAAACTGGAAGATCCATACATTACCATTCGCGAAGCACTGGTCCAGGCAAAAAATCCCGGCATGTCCGTTGAGAAGATCGAACGACTGCTTACCCGTCCCATTGAAGAACAAATTAGATCCATGGGGGAAGTGGATGATATCAAAGATTCCACATCCAAAGTCGGTGAATGTCTTATCCATGTGACCATTAAAGACGAAGTTCCCGCAGAAGATCTTCCCATGGTCTGGAAACTGTTGCGTAACCGAATGAGTGATCTGGCGCCCACGCTGCCTGCCGGCACTATCGGGCCCTTGGTGAACGATACCTTTGGTGACACATCCATAGCAACCATTGCCCTTTGGAGCGATGGTTTTTCCATGGCTGAAATGCGTGAAACTGCCCGTGAAATCAGGGAGCGCATCAACCTGATGAAGGGGATCCAGAAAATTGATCTCACCGGTATTCAGGAAGAACGCATTTATATCGAATTTTCAAATGCCAAACTGGCCCAACTCGGCATTGATCCACAAGTCATTGGCAAAACTTTAAAACAGCAGAACACCCGCCAGCCAAGCGGCCATTTAAATATTGGCGGTACAGAAATCGTTATGGAAACATTGGGCAGTTTCAAGTCCATCGAAGAGATCGGCGATGCACTTATACCCGTAGCCGGCACCCAGGCCGCAATCCCGCTGCGTGATATTGCAAGCATCCGGAAGGCATATGTGGAGCCCATACAGAACCCTGCCTATTACAATGGTCACCAGGCGATTGTCCTGAGTGTATTTCTCTTCAAGGGTGTGGATGCGGTGGAATTCGGCGGGCGCTTGATGACAAGCGTCAAGGAAATCGAACAGTCCCTTGCCCTGGGCTACAAACTTGATTTTGCTACCTTCCAGCCCGAGCTCATCTCCAAGTCCGTCAAGGGGATGGTGAGCAATGTATACCAGAGTGTCGCTATTGTCGTTACGGTCGTCATGCTTCTGCTGGGATTCAGAACCGGTTTGATTGTCGGGTCCTTTATTCCCTTTGTCATGCTTTTCGGCGTGGTGATGATGGGTGTTCTGGGTATAGAAATGCAGCGCATTTCACTGGCCACGATGATTATTGCACTGGGCATGTTTGTGGATAATGCCATCGTGGTGTCTGACAGTATCAAGGTAAATATGGAAAGCGGAATGGACCGGAAAGAAGCGGTCCTTAAATCGGGCAGGTCTCTTTCCCTCCCGCTGTTGACCAGTACCCTCACAACCGTTTTTGCCTTTGGGCCGATTATCATGCAGATTGGAAGTACAGGGGATTATACCAAATCGCTGGGCCAGGTCATGATTATCCTGCTCATGGGTTCATGGTTTCTCTCCATGTTTGCCTCTACCAGTTTTTGTTACTGGTTTTTGAAGGCCGCGCCGGCCGATACCACTGACAAAAAAAAAGATGTTGACCCTTACCAGGGTAGATTCTATCAAATTTACCGAAAAATTCTGACATTCAGCCTGCGCAATAGAATACTTGTGCTGAGTATTGTGGGTGTATTCTTTGCATTGTCGGTCTTCGGGTTTACAAAAATACCCCGCATCCTGTTTCCCAATGGTGACAGAAATCAATACACGGTCTATCTCGATTTTCCTGCCGGAACCCATATCGAAGTAACTGACAAGGACGTTCAGAAATTTTGCGCCTGGCTGCAGGATAAAGAAAAGAACCCGGAAATCACAGGCTCAATCGCCTATGTGGGAAATGGCGGCCCCCGGTTTTTCCTTTCACTCTCACCCACAGATCCTGATCCGAACAATGCTTTTGTTATCGTGAATACCCAGACAGGAGATCAGGTGGATGAACTTATCCGGCGAACACGGCAGTACCTGCTGGGCAATCTTCCCAATGCCCGTGGAAGGGTCAAACCTATGTTTCTAGGGTCTTCTGAGCCCGGAATTATGGAAATCAGGCTCAGTGGTCCGGATATAGAGGTATTACTGGAACAGGCCGAACAATTAAAGGCAGGATTAAGAAAAGTCCCCGGTACCCTGGATATTAAGGATGATTGGAATAACCGGGTAATTTCAGCCAAGATCGAGGTGGATCAATACCGCGCCCGCCGTTCCGGGTTGACCTCTCAGGATGTGGCTGACTCTCTGAGTGTGTTTGTTGATGGGACCACGATAACCGATTTCCATCAGGGCAATGTGGACATTCCCATTATAGGACGAGGTATCAGGGCAGAACGGGAGGCAACCTCCAGTCTTGCAACACTTAATATCTATTCTCAATCCAATAATACCATTGTGCCCGTAAATCAGGTTGCCGATGTTTATCAAAAAGGCGAGCTCAACCGTATTATCCGCTACAACCAGGAGCGCACCATAAAAGTCAGCGCCAAGCATCAGGTGTTGAAGGCTGTTGAACTCTTTAAGCAAATTAAGCCCACCCTTGACCAGCTGGATTTCCCCCAGAATCACCATTGGGAGATGGGAGGAGAACTGGAAGGCTCTGCCAAAGCAATGGCAAAATTATCAAAACCGCTGCTTCCCTGTTTTGCTGCCATCGTCATCCTGCTGATATGGCAGTTTAATTCTATCCGGCGTGCCGCTATTATTCTGCTGACCATGCCCCTGGTACTGGTGGGTGCGGTGGTGGGTCTGAGGGTTATGGGAGCGGATTTTGGTTTTATGGCTATTCTCGGACTGCTGGCCCTGGCAGGATCCATTGTTAATAACGGCATCATAATGATCGATCAAACCGAAGAGAACAGGCGGGAGGGGCAGACACCCTATGATGCAGTTGTCAATTCAGCTGTCAGCCGCTTCAGACCCATTCTGCTTTCGGTTTCAACGACCATGCTCGGGTTCATGCCGCTGATTATCTACCATGATGCACTCTTTTACAACATGGCATGTGTCATGTTTTTCGGTCTTGGTATTGGCAGCCTGTTTACGCTATGCTATGTTCCGGCACTTTATTCCCTGTTTTTCCGTATTAAAGCACCCAAAGCAGGTCAGGCTTAACACATGATTTTTTCACAAAAAGGAATGGACGCGAAAATGAAAACAAGCTGTGTCATCTATGGATTGGTTATCGGCTTTGCACTGTTATTTGCTGGATGCGTAGTGGGTCCGGATTATATCCGACCCGAAGTAGTGCAGCCCCAGCAATGGGTTGAAGAAAAAAATCCGCTCGTCAAAAGCGAGCAAACAGATTTTGTCCGGTGGTGGACGGTCTTTAATGACCCGGATCTCAATATGCTGGTGGACATGGCTTCTCAGCAGAATCTTTCCCTTAGAATCGCAGGCCTCAGGATTCTGGAAGCCCGCGCCCAGTTAGGGATTGCTATCGGAGGTGTCTACCCCCAATCGCAATCTGTCGGGGGGAATTATACCCATACAGATGTGAGCAAAAACACTGCAAATTCTCAGCCTGGCGCTGACTTTCATTACGGCAATATGGATTTTGGCTTTGATGCTGCCTGGGAACTGGACTTCTGGGGTAAATTCCGCCGTGCCGTTGAATCAGACATGGGTAACCTCGAGGCTTCAATTGCCAGCTATGATGATATCCTGGTCACCCTCACTGCTGAGGTAGCTCGTACGTATATCTTTATTCGTACGCAAGAGGCACGTCTGGCGATTGCAAGAGAGAATGTAAAAATTCAGGAACAGTCCCTTGAAATTGCCGAAACGCGTTTCAAAGAAGGAGACGTCACCGAACTGGATCTGCAACAGGCCAAAGCTCTTCTGCGAGACACTCAGGCTACGATCCCCCGGATACAAGCCGGCCTTCGCCAAA
>JASJGV010000297.1:0-3302 GCA_033791325.1 Desulfobacterales bacterium
ACGACGCGGTTATGCGCCTTATCATTGGGGTGTCATCGCGCCGTAGCAATTAACTTATTTTTTTTACATTCATCCACGGGCAAGCCCGCGGTTTTCTGCGAAGGCGGATTAACACACGTTTATGTATTGATTTTACATAGCACAATTGAATATAAAGGGCAAAGCCTCTGAAATGGCATCTTTCTCGGGGATATCCGACGGGATCATCTTTAAAAAAGTTGGTTTAAATGTTATCGTATTGAACAGAATAGAAATTGAAAGGAGCTAATCATGGGAAAAAATGTGCTGGTACCGGTTGCCGACGGCACCGAAGATCTGGAGGCCGTGGCCATTATCGATGTGCTGCGTCGGGCCGATGCCGAGGTAACGGTGGCATCTGTTACGGGAAGTCGGCAGCTTACTTTCTCCCGGGGTTTGGTTGTCACGGCCGATGCCCTGTTGGAAAATTGCATGACACATGAATATGACCTGGTGGTGCTTCCCGGCGGCATCCCCGGCGCCGAGAATCTGCGGGACTCCGCGAATCTGATCAAACTACTAAAACGTCAGCGGGAAACAAACCAGCTCTATGGCGCCATCTGTGCCAGTCCGGCAGTCATTCTGGAACACCACGGATTGCTGGAAGGGCGCCAGGCCACCTGCCATCCGGCATTTGTGGAGCAGCTCACCAACAAAGAGAGTGCGGCATCCCGCGTGGTCGTGGATGAAAACTGCATTACCAGCCAGGGCGCCGGTACGGCAGTTGAATTTTCACTTGCCCTTGTGGAACAGCTCTTCGGCAAGGAAAAGCGGGATGATGTGGCTATTGGTATGGCTCTTTGACTCGTCAAGTTTCATGAAGCTTCTAAACTTCCGGGCTGGATACCCTCACGATGAGCTTGCCCTTGTTTGAGCCGTCGAACAACATGTTGATGGCCTGGGGCGCTTTCTCCAGCCCCTCCACCACATGGACCCGGTATTGAATTTTCCCCTGAGCAAGCCATTTTCCCAGATCTGTAACGGCTTCCTGTATTCGATCCAGGTAATCGCCAAAGACAAATCCCTGAACCCGTAGACGCTGGGTAAGAATAGTGCTGAAATGATAGGGCCCCGGTACAGGTTTTTCAGCGTTATACTGGGATATCAGACCACAGACAACGATGCGTGCCTTGGTATTGATCCGGGTCAGAACATTGTCCAGTATGTCACCACCGACATTGTCAAAAAAGACATCGATACCGTTGGGGCAGTGCGTCTTCAAACGTCCTCTGACATCCTCTGTCTTGTAGTTGATGGCGGCATCAAAGCCCAGCGTTTCCGTTATCCAGCGACACTTTTCGTCGGAACCGGCAATGCCGACCACCCGACAGCCTTTGATTTTTCCGATCTGCCCGACAATAGACCCTACGGCCCCTGCTGCTGCCGACACCACCAGGGTTTCTCCGGCCTCGGGTTTGCCGACATCCAGAAGCCCGAAATACGCAGTCGGACCGACCATGCTCAACAATCCCAGGTAAGCTGTCAGGTCAGGAACCCCCTCCTTTGGTAGTCGGGCCAGTCCCAGGCCATCTGAAAGCGCATAGGTCTGCCACCCCAGTAAACCCTGGACCAGATCCCCGACCTTGAATTTTGCATGTTTTGACTGTTCCACGACCCCGAGGCCAATACCTCTCATCACCTCACCAAGGGCTACGGGTGGCATGTAAGACTTGGCATCCGTAACCCATCCCCGAATAGCGGGGTCCAGTGACAGATAGATGACACGTATTAGAAGTTCTCCATCTCCTGGGACAGGCACAGTCTCTTCGGTCCATTCAAAGTCAGATTCCTTTATAAGTCCTTCGGGACGAGACGCCAGACGCCATTGTTTATTTACATTCTTTTCCATATGTCACCTCTTAAAATGATTGCTACTTGATGGTTGTTATTGTTTATTGAGAACCCCCAATCCGGGCACACATCTCAACGGCCAGTGCATATATCACATCGCTTGCAAGATGCCTGCTGATTGACCTGTCGAACAACAGCTTGGCTTCGGGCGGAAAGTCGTCATCCCCCAGCCAATACAGCACCACCGCAGGTATGTGCCGGGCAATCTGGAATTGAAAAGCAGCATCACCCATATCAAGATATTCACCACGAAGAAATTTGCATCGATGATCAAATGCCTCGATATCATTCTGGAATGTCTTTGTTATCAACCCGGTCGGAATGGCATGCGGGCCCCGGAAAAAGGTAGGCCCACCCGGAATATCCTTTTCGGAAATCCATTCATTTTCAACAACCATTTCTGCAGGGGTCAAGAGGTAATGGATGATGAAAATAGATAGATATTCATGTACCCTGCTGCCCTCTTTGAAAGATCGCTGAATACGACGCTCATGGGGGAAAATATTATAGACCTCCCCCCAAATTTCCAATTCGTAGCATTGCCTCTCCCTGTCAAAGCGGCATCCCGATCGTTGGCAGACTTCCCCCGGTTCTCTTTCCTCAAGTTCCCTGTAATGAATCGGTGCGATTTGGTCTGTCATGATGATTCCTTTTATTTGTATTATCTAAATATATACACTATCGCTGAGTTGTCATGAGTTTCAAGGCGAGTCCGATGAAAACAGTCCCCGCCACCTTGTTCAGAACCAGCTGAGCTTTGCTGGACTTGTTGAGCCATTCTCCAAGGGCGCCTGCCAGCAGCGCAACACTGCCAAAAATCAACATTGTAGAAATGATAAAAATGAAGCCCAGCATGATGATCTGAAGGGTCAGGGCCCCGCGTCCAGGATCTGCAAACTGTGGTAAAAACGCCAGGAAAAAAATAGAGACCTTGGGATTGGTGATGTTCAGAATAATACCGCGGCGGTATAGGGTGCTGAAGCTAAGTCCCCTATCCTCCCCGGATTTAAGTCGGGTTGCAGAAGCACGAAACGCCTGCCAGGCAAGGTAAAGCAGGTAGCAGGCGCCCACGATTTTCAATACGGAAAAGGCCACGGCAGACACTTGAAAAATGACGGCGACCCCTAATGCCACAGCCGTAGTGTGAACGATTAGTCCTGTACAAAGCCCCAGGGTCACCCACAAACCCGATGCTTTTCCATAGAGGGCTGACTGGGTCAGCACAAAAATGTTATCCGGTCCCGGGACAAGCGCAAGAATCACGGCGGCGATGAAAAAGGTTAGAGCTGTTTCCACGGGGATTAGCATATGGGTTCCTTATATCAGGCTGTAGGCTGTGAGCTGCTAAATGCCTAAAGTCTATAGCCTACAGCCTATGGTATAATCATTGTGGCCAATGCTTTCTGATCATACCACCTGCCGGCAGCCATGAC
>JASJGV010000298.1:0-4689 GCA_033791325.1 Desulfobacterales bacterium
ATTCCAATGGTTATCGATCAAAGCAGCAGGGGAGAGAGAGCCTATGATATTTACTCCCGGCTTCTCAAGGATAGGATCGTGTTTCTCGGTACGGCGATGAATGACGAGATCGCCAACCTCTTGATTGCCCAATTTCTTTTCCTGGAATCAGAATACCCTGACAAAGATATTAACTTTTACATTAATTCGCCGGGAGGCGTCGTAACCTCCGGTATGGCTGTCTATGACACGATGCAATATATCAAGCCTGACGTGACTACGGTCTGCATCGGGCAAGCTGCCAGTATGGGCGCCCTTTTGCTCACGGCAGGTGCAAAGGGAAAACGATATTCACTTCCCAACTCGCGGATCATGATTCATCAGCCCATGGGAGGGTTTCAGGGGCAGGCATCGGATATTGAAATTCAGGCCAAAGAAATCCTGCGTATGAAAGAGACCCTCAACGAGATTCTGAAGAAACACACCGGAAAGAGTTTGAAACAGATTCAGAAAGATACGGATCGGGATCATTTCATGAGCGGACCCGAAGCAAAGGCGTATGGGATTGTCGATCATGTGATCAAAAACCGGGATGATCTTGATAAAATTGTAGAGGCGGAGGCCAAATAATGGCAATCAAAGAAGAAGGTAGTGACAACCTGTTCTGTTCTTTTTGTGGAAAAAATCAAAAAGAAGTCACCAAGCTGATAGCGGGCCCGGCCGTATATATCTGTGATGAATGTATTCAGCTTTGTAGTGAAATTATCGAAGAAGAGACAAAAAAAGATACCAGTGACGTGCAGAATCTCCTGGTACCAAAAGAGATAAAGACCATGCTGGATGAATACGTTATCGAACAGGATTCAGCCAAAAAGGTACTTGCGGTTGCTGTTTACAATCATTACAAACGGCTGGAGGCTCAGATCAATAGTGATGTTGAGATTAACAAAAGCAACATCCTGCTTATCGGCCCCACTGGATGCGGCAAAACACTGCTTGCTCAGACAATGGCAAGATTTCTGAAAGTGCCGTTCACGATTGCAGATGCCACCAGCCTGACAGAGGCTGGATATGTGGGTGTAGATGTTGAGAATATCATCCTATCTCTGCTTCAGAATGCCGACTACGATGTTGAAAAAGCCAAGCAGGGCATTGTCTATATCGATGAGATCGACAAGATTGCCAGCAAGTCCGACAACCCATCCATCACCCGTGATGTTTCAGGTGAAGGTGTTCAGCAGGCGCTTTTAAAGATTATCGAGGGAACAACTGCGAGTGTACCACCCAAAGGTGGCCGAAAGCATCCCCAGCAGGATTTTGTCAAGGTAGACACATCGAACATCCTGTTTATCTGCGGTGGCACGTTCACCGGGCTCGAGCAGATCATTCAAAGACGTCAGGGCAGCAAGTCTCTGGGTTTTGGGGCTAAAATTCTCAAGAAAGAAGATAAAAAGATCGGGGATACCCTGCGTATGGTCCAGCCTGAAGATCTGATCAAATTTGGTCTTATTCCCGAATTTCTGGGACGGCTGCCGGTTATTGCCACCCTTGACGAACTGACCGAGTCTTCATTGATCCGCATATTGACAGAACCAAAGAATGCGCTGGTCAAACAGTTTCAGCACATGTTTGAAATAGAAGGCGTCAACTTGAGGTTCACGGACAGCGCTCTCTCGGCGGTTTCCTCAGAAGCATTGAAGCGCAAATCAGGTGCCAGGGGCTTACGGGCCATCATGGAAACGAGCATGCTCGATATCATGTACACGCTTCCTTCCATCGAAAATGTGAAAGAGTGTGTGATCGGGGAAGATGTTGTTTTGAACAATGAAGACCCCATTCTATTGTATGAGCAGACAAAAAAACAGGCTTAGAAAGAGAGAATCATGGTTAACATGCCAAAAATATTCACAAATGAAGATAGCGTCTCAGACGGGCATCTGCTACCATTGTTGCCCCTGAGGGATATCGTTATTTTTCCCTATATGGTGGCACCCCTGTTTGTGGGTCGTGAAAAATCCGTCAACGCTCTTGCAACGGCAATGGGTAGCGACAAACGGGTCTTTCTTACCACACAAATAAAAGCGGATATCGACAGTCCGAGCGAAAAAGATATCAGCGCGGTGGGTGTTATCGGCAATGTCATGCAGTTGCTGCGACTTCCTGATGGTACGGTCAAGGCACTGGTGGAGGGAAAGCAACGGGCACGCATCACGCGCTTTATAAAAAACGAAGAATTCTTCCAGGTTGCGGTTGAAGAACTCAGCGAACCGGATGAATCCAAAACCGAAATTATGGCCCTGGAAAGAGCACTTCTCGAAAATTTTGAAGAGTATGCCAAGCACAACAAGGGTATTTCAAAGGAACTGACGAGCAGTGTGTCCGCCATCTCAGACCCATCACAACTGGCGGATACGATGGCTGCCCATTTTTCGTTTAAGATTGAAGATAAACAAAGGCTGCTGAATACCTTGTCCCTGGTGGAAAGACTCTCGCTTATGTTGACGCTGACCAAAATGGAGACGGAGGTCTTCAGAATGGATCAGCGTATCAAGAGCCGCGTCAAGACACAGATGGAAAAGACGCAGAAAAACTATTATCTGAATGAACAGATGCGCGCCATTCGAAAAGAGATGGGAACGGAAGATGACCCCGGCAATGAGTTGAAGGATCTCGAGAAACGGATCAAGAGAACACGGATGTCCAAGGAATCCACGGGCAAGGTCTGGCAGGAATTTCGAAAACTCAAGATGATGACACCCATGTCAGCCGAAGCTACGGTCGTAAGAAACTACATCGATTGGCTCATCGTTCTGCCATGGTTCAAACGCAGCAAGGTAAACAATGATATTGATCGGGCGGAGGTCATTCTCAATGAAGATCACTATGGCCTTGGAAAACCCAAAGAACGCATTCTTGAGTACCTGGCGGTTCAAAGTCTGATGAAAAAGATCCGGGGTCCGATTCTCTGCTTTGTGGGCCCTCCAGGTGTCGGCAAGACTTCCCTGGCAAAATCAGTCGCAAGGGCAACCGGTCGAAAGTTTGTCCGTCTTTCGTTGGGCGGGGTTCGGGACGAAGCCGAGATTCGAGGGCATCGCCGAACCTATATTGGGGCCATGCCGGGAAAAATTATTCAGTCCCTTAAAAAAGTTGGTGCGAACAACCCGGTTTTCTGCCTGGATGAAGTCGATAAAATGAGCATGGATTTTAGAGGGGACCCCTCGTCTGCCTTGCTGGAGGTTTTGGATCCGGAGCAAAACTTTGCTTTCAATGATCACTACCTGGATGTCGATTATGATCTCACTGACATCCTCTTTATCACAACAGCCAACACACTGCCGGATATCCCTCTGCCGCTGCAGGACAGGATGGAGATTATTCGTCTACCGGGTTATACAGAGTACGAGAAATACCATATCGGCAACGATTTCCTGGTAAAGAAACAGATAAAATTGAACGGTCTTAAAGGAAGGAACGTTCAGTTTGCCAAAAATGCTTTGACGACGATCATCCAGCGCTATACACGTGAGGCGGGTGTTCGTAATCTGGAACGTGAGATTGCCTCCATCTGCCGGAAGGTTGCCCGGGATATTCTCAAAAAGAAGACTGACAAGCCCTATCGGATTACCGGTAAGACCGTGCAGAAACTACTCGGACCGCCGCCTTTCAAACACAGCCAGATAGAAGAAAAAAATCAGATCGGGCTTGTCAATGGCCTGGCGTGGACACAGGTTGGGGGTGAGCTGCTGGCAGTAGAGACGCTGATGATGCCGGGAAAGGGCAAGCAGATCATTACAGGTAAGCTCGGGGATGTCATGCAGGAGTCCGCCCAGGCAGCTATCAGCTATGTTCGTTCCCGTGCAAAACAGTTGATGATTGACGAAGATTTTTATAAAAATTACGATATTCATATCCATATCCCGGAGGGCGCTATACCCAAGGACGGGCCTTCGGCCGGGATAACCATGTGTACCGCCATCGTATCGACCCTTGCCAAACGACCTGTCTACAGAGATCTTGCCATGACCGGTGAGATCACACTGCGGGGGCGCGTTCTTGCCATAGGTGGTTTGAAAGAAAAAATACTGGCGGCTCATCGGGCAGGTATCAAGAAGATCCTGATTCCCATTGAGAATGAAAAGGATTTGAAAGACATACCCAAGACGATATCCAAGCAGCTTGAGATCATTCCCGTGGAGCACATGGACGAGGTTTTAACCCACGCGTTGATTTTAAATGAAGGGGAAACCACTTTTCAGCGTAGCGATATGATATTTGATTTGTCAACGGATGTGCCTGAAGACCGAACGTCCTTGATTTAGCTCGTACATTTCTAAAGACGTGCGGGTTAAATTTGCGATATAGGGGTTGTCAAAAAAACATTCCGATTGAGGACCGTTTTTCTGCTACAAACCCTTATGCCGCGATCCTATTTTCGGAACATTATTATGACAAGCGGTATAAATTTTCTTGACTTTAAAAGAAATTATTGGTACCAGTACGGTTCTTTAAAGAGCTAACCAGGGTAAGGTACTGTGGGCGGGTAGCTCAGTTGGGAGAGCATCGGCCTTACAAGCCGAGGGTCACAGGTTCAAGCCCTGTTCCGCCTACCAAGAAAGGCCTTTGGCCATTCACCTTTGGCTGGTAGTTCGTAGCCGGTAGCTACAGGCCAATGGCTAAAAGCTAAAAGTAAAAACAATGTTTTTCCGGGGG
>JASJGV010000299.1:0-3148 GCA_033791325.1 Desulfobacterales bacterium
AATGACAACCTTGGGGTATTTAACCGCCGGGGCAATAGCATAAGGGCTTACCCTCCAAACCTCCAAACCTCCGACCCTTTATAGTCTACCCACCATTTCCTTGACAGCTGTTTTGGTGAGCGAGGCTTTGTCATAGGGTGATATCCCCTCAAGGTCTGCCTCGATCAGTGCATCGTCATATGGCAGGGATCCCAGATAATCGAAATCGGCCAGGTGGCGCTTCAGAAAATCCTCATCCTTTGGACCCCTGATTTTATTTCCCACCACGGCAATGTTTTTGAGGCCGATTTCTGCAGCCAGAAACCTGATATGCTCTGCCGTGTCGATGCTTCTTCGGCCGGGTTCCACTACCACCAGGAGTTTGTCCACCGCCTGGGCCGTGCCCCTACCCAGATGTTCGATACCGGCTTCCATGTCCATCACAACAACCTCATCTCTTATGAGAACGATGTGTGTCACCAGGGCTTTCAGGAGGGTGCTTTCCGGGCAGATACAGCCGGCGCCGCCTTTTTTGACCCCCCCCAGGCGCATGAGCTTGATATTTTCAAATTTTACGGACAGAGCGTCAGGCAGGTCGTCGACCTTCGGGTTCAATTTGAAAAAACCGCCGATGGTGCCGGGCTTGGCTTCAGTTCTTTCAAAAATGAGGTCTTTCATTTCGGCTATGGGGGTAATTGTTTCGGCTTTGTGGATGCCGATGGCCGAGGCCAGATTGGCGTCCGGGTCCGCATCGATTGCCAGCACGTGTCTGCCATCGTCATTGAGGGTTCGTATGAGGAGTGAGGAAAATGTTGTTTTCCCAACGCCGCCTTTTCCGCTGACCGCTATTTTCATGGGGGATCCTTTCCTTACAGACTAAACGTCTACAGCCTATAAAACCTAATGTTGCATAAAAAACATGACAAAGCATAGATAATGATTTGTTATTATACGTAATATCGTAAAGATAGTGTCCTTTTCTGGGTTTTGCAACGTTAGGGTAAAGCTGGGTCGTTATAAAATAAGGTTCTTCTTCAATCATTTTTTAGATCAATTCTTTTGGAGATGATCCTAAAATAATACAGAATGGATAAATAACAACTCTCGTTTTATAGCGTTTATCAAACTTCAAACGGAGCATACTTATGACAACAGCTATATGCTTCCCGTTTATGGATATTGTCGGTAGGTTCTGAGACACATTTTCGTGGTTGACGGGAGGATCGGTTTCCTGGGTGACACCCCCTCCTGACCAGACAATCACAATGCTTCTTTTGGGCCGGGGTAAACACTCTATAACTACCATATCTTGTTATGATTGTATATTGACACACAATTTGTCGTAGGCTATAGTACGCATCAAATTATATATGTACGAACCCAATCGTCTGATTATGTGGTCCGAAAGTTCTTTTTATGCCCAAGCGGGCAAAAGGACGGGTGTGTCCGTGGCGCCTTTTCAGGTATTTATTGGTCAGGAGGAGCAGGCCTCAAAAGATGCTCAAAGATAAAAACAGCGCAATGACCGTCGTGCATGGAGAAACGCTCTTTTTTATCTCTTATGCCGGTGATGTCATAAAGGTGGACCACAAGGTTTCGCTGGACCTGTTCCTTGAAAATGATTTTTCATTATCTTCTATTCCGGCTGTTGTCCGGGATAGAAAAAATCGACTTCTGATGGTGCCGGATTACTGGATCGGGCAGATAAACCTGACACTGCCATCCCGGAAGCGGTCCGTTGTTGAACCGTTTGTGGAAAGAAAACTGGTATCCGAGCATCCGGAACTACCCGATATCGGTTTGTTTTTCAATTATGCTTTTGCAATGGAACCGTCGGAAAGCGGTAATATTTATGCTTTCTTTCTTCAAGAACCCCTGTCTTACCAGCTCTACCAAAAACTCTCAATACTCGACATGGCTCCCGACGACATCACGATGCCGGCCTATGTCTGGGAAAAGAAACTCGAAAAAACACACCCGGAACTGATTGATTCCGGAAGTGGTCTGATCCAGAAACTTTCTTCGGCATCCTATTTGTATTTTTATAACGCGGGACAGTTTCTGTTTTCGCGCAGCATTCAATTTTCGGGCTCAGATCCCGCAGGGGAAGAAAAAGAGGCGCTCGATGCTCTGACATATGAAATCAACCAGTCGTTCTATCTTTTTTCGCAAAAGGAAAAAGCCGGACTGGATCATATTTTCATCCATTCATCCCGCAAGGAAGATGCCGCTGATCTGTCCGAAAGTCTTGGAAGAGAGGTTCATTCCCTGGATATTGGCGATGGTGGTGACGTGTCGACTCAGGAAATGGCTGAGATGCTGGGACCTTGTGGTGTTTTTACCCCCAGGGATCTATCGCCGACCGGCAAATATATGTCAGTTGCCCAAAGGGATCATGCCAGGGAAAGGGAGTGGCGCCCGGTTCAGGTGGCAGGGGTGATTGTCGGGATCCTGCTTTTCCTGCTTCTTGTCGGGGAGCATTTTTTTCTGATCAAATGGTCGAAACAGGGCCCGAGCTTTAAAAATACAGGTATTATGGCAGGTCAATCTTCCGGCGAGATCATCCAGCAATACAATGAGGGACTCGATCTCATTCTGCATGAGACGCGTCGACCGTCTTCCTGGAAAACGATGATGGATCTGGCCGGTTGTTTGCCGCTAAATATCAGAATCAAGAATATGACGCTATTGGCGGGAGAAAATCCCAACCTGGATTTGACTTGTGTTGTCAGGGCGGAGAATATGGCGGAATTTAAAAATTCGCTATCCATGCTGCTGGAAAATATAGGGAAGACTTTTACCACCAGTCCCAGGTTGGAGAAGCGGGATGTCGAATTGGGTGAGCTTCTGCCGGGACAGGGCTATACAGATTATCCTATTCAGTTTGAGTTCAGGTTGTGATGAAAAATCGATTGACCCGAAACTGGATTGCCGTAGGAATTATATGGGGAGGGGCCCTGGTCATGACCTATTTTAATCTGCAGACAATCCAGCAGATCAGAGCTAAGCAGGAAGCCATCGAATTCATGCAAATGGATGACACCTTTTTAAAGAATAACTTTGAAAAGGTTACCCAGATGCTCAAGCGGCGGGCTTCTCTGTATAAATCCATCGATTCCATACAGATAGAACTGTTGTCAATTGAAAACAGAATAAAGTCGCTTGCGCA
>JASJGV010000300.1:0-23687 GCA_033791325.1 Desulfobacterales bacterium
CGTGGAGGCACTACGATATGAACAATAAAGTTGTGGGAACGATTTTATACCGCTTGTCATAATAATGTTCCGAAAATAGGATCGCGTCATAAGGGGTTTGTAACAGAAAAACGGTCCTCAATCGGAATGTTTTTCTGACAACCCCTATATATGACGCGACGTTGTCACTCAGGAGCAAAAGGGTTGCCTGCTGATCGTTTTTCGGGATAAAATACCTTTTCCTGAAGTGTGCTGCAGGAGGTTCAAATTGAAGAACCTCGCAGCAAGCTACGGGGAAGGCGCTCGCTATTGCGGTTCAACCGTAGGAAAGATAACCTAATGAGAAAAATTTTTCGCTTGTTTGCAATCATCCTGTTTGTCCTGATTTTTTTGGGAACCCTGGCTTTTCTATATATCAAGTCCAAGCCCAAAACAGAGCCCGTAAAGACGGTCTTACCTGTAAAGATGGATATCGTGAAAAAAACCGTGGTTACGGGAAGCATCGTAGCCCGGCGGGAGGTTGAGGTTAAAGCCCAACTTTCGGGAATTATCGATGAAGTCATGGTGGAAGCCGGCGATTCCGTAAAAAAAGGCCAGGTATTGGCAAGACTTTTCTTGATACCCAACCTGATTCGCGTCAATAACGCAGAGACCCGGGTAAAAAAGGCTCGCATTGCATTGGAAGACACGAACAAAACATTTGAGCGTGTCAAACGGCGATATGAAACTTCCATAAAAGGGGGTAGTCTGTTAACGCAGAAACAATCACCGAACCTGATCAAGCTGCATCTGGCTGAGAAGGATGTTAATCAGGCAGAACTGAATCTTCAGGATGCCCGGAACACCTATGACCGGGAAAAAGAGCTCATGGATAAAAAAATTATCCCGGAATCCTCGTTTCAGGATACACTTCTGCAGCTCTCTAAAGCCCGTGAAGAGCATGACAAAGCAGAGAAGTTTTACACGATGGTACGTACCGAAACCCTGGATGCAACGGAAGAAGAATATCAGAAAGCCGAAATAGAACGCAAACAGGCCATGGAAGAATTAGCCGCCGCTCAAAGCAATCTTCAGTTGATCCGGGAAGGTGTTACACCAAGCACAAAAGATAAAAGCAACACCTTGATCCGCGCCACCATCGATGGTTCCGTCCTTGAAGTACCGGTCAAGGAAGGCAGCCTTGTGGTGGAAACCAGCACCCAGTCGTCGGGCACCACGATAGCCGTTGTTGCGGACATGACGGATATGATTTTCGAGGGAAATGTAGATGAAACCGAAGTGGGCAAACTCCGTCAGGACATGCCCCTGATTCTCACCATCGGTGCCATTGAAAACCGGTCCTTTGAAGCCAGGATCGAACAAATCGCTCCCAAGGGAAAGGAAGTCAACGGCACCATCCAATTTGGATTGCGTGCCAACGTTGTTCTAAAAGCCGATACCTTTATCCGGTCCGGATACTCCGCCACCGCTGATATCGTGTTGGAGAAACGTGTAAATGTCCTGGCAATTGACGAGGGTAATTTAATTTTCAATGAAAACAGTGTGTTTGTGGCGGTGCAGACAGCCCCCCAGCAATTTGAAAAGCGCAAAATCAAAACCGGTCTGTCCGATGGAATAAATATTGAAGTGCTATCCGGCCTTGCATCCGGAGAGCGTATCAAGGTTCAGGGTGGCGGCAAATACTGACCTACGGGGCTTATCATGCGATTTACCAAATTAATAATCGGAAGATCCATCATGCTGCTGTTATGCGTCAGCATTCTGGCTGGATGTCAATCCATCGGGAATGTTTTGGGTTCAAAAAAGATTCTGACCAAACACCTTCTCTTCATTCCCAGACAGGGCTCTCTGCACGTCACGTGGGAAGCAAGACATCTCACCATCGCGTTTAAAGGCAGGGTCAGCCAGAATATTCTGACAATGAATGGCCGCATCGACATCAACAGTGGCGGGAACCAACAATTCACCCTGTTGGATCGATTGATTGTGGATATCTATCTTACTGACTCAGCCGGGAATGTTCTGGGCAAGCACACGTTCTATTCTACGGAAAAATTACCGGTGCATGCCACGACTCCACGCACATTCAGGCACCGTTTCGACCTGCCGAAAGGAACATCGCACATTGCCTTCGGGTATGATGGTACAGCTCGGGAAGGCGGATCCAAGGCGCTTCTCAAAAAAAGGAATGCCATCGAACACAGGTTCCAGCATTCTCCTTTTAGGTAATACAAAAATAGCCAAGTCAAGCTATAAGCCATAAGCCATAAGCCGTAAGCTGCTTAATGCTTATAGCTTAAAGCTTGTAGCTGACGATTGGCTTTCCAGTCGCTTACGATCCATGCCTGAAGTTATCAGCAACCCATCCAATAGAACACGTCTCATCCCTGGATAGCATGATTGAGAATATCCTGCATTTCACAAGCATGGTTGGAAAATATCCAGTCCACACCCCGGTTTATCTCCCTGAACAAGCTGTTTTTTGAACGTATATAAGCCGTACCGACCTGTTGGTCCTGTTCGTGATGGTTCTGAATACGCGTACCCGTGATAAAAAGATAGTGCCCGGCAATACCCCCGTAGTTTTCTTGCAGCGACAGGTGGCTCATTTCTCGAAAATTAAGCTGGGCCACAGGGATACAGGTGGCAGGTGCTACAAAATCGGCATATTCAAACAATTGCGGGTTCAATGCCAGGAAATGGTAATCTTCTTCAGGAACCAAACCGGAGAACGCCTTGGATAAAATCCGGCGTTGGCAGGCAGGATCGGGGTAAATTTCGGCCTTGATCTCAACCATCAGGTGCATGTTTTTTCCATAACGTGTCAAGACTTCCAACAGGGTTGGGATCTGAGGAAACTCTTTTCTCAACGGGTCGAACAGAGTCTGCCCGATCGTCAGAGAATCGCCGAATAAACGCTGCAGGTCTGCATCGTGAAACACAACAGGTACAAGGTCCTTTGTCCAGCGAATGTCACATTCGATACCCCACACGCCGTGATCACGCGCCTTGTCAAACGCTGCCAGCGTATTTTCAAATACCGTAACGTTATCGTGTTCACCCCGATGAGAGACGATCCTGCATCTGTGCAGAGCTGCTTCCCCGGGTTTCCGTTGCGGCAACACGGCGCACAAGCCGTCTGCGGCAAAATGAAATAACACCTCGATCAAATCGAGTAAAGTCACACCTGGCTTTTGCATAATATTTGAGGAGCCTTTATTGAAGAACCTCGCAGCAAGCCAGGGAGAATGCACTCGCTGTTTCGGTTCAATCAGGTTCTACTCCCAGGTAACGGGGAGAACGGTTTGCTATTATCTGGATGACAATATCAATGGTTTCAACTTATTGAACACAAACATGCTGATTTGGCTGACTTCATAGTCCACCTGCCCATGTACGAGATCGCTCACATCAAGATACAATCGATTGACGTGTGGGAAGGTGTCCACATCTAAAATATGCATGGAGAGATAGACATTCTTCCCCAGAACGATAACGTTGAAATCAGAATCATGACATACATCCTGTATCACTTTCTCGGCATTTCCCGGGTAAATAACAAATGGGCGCTGATTGATGAATCTAATATTTAAATGTGTTTCAATAAATTCCTCTACCCGCGCATTGCGGCTTTTCTGCTCGTCCGAGTCTCCTGCTGCTGCATCACCAAACATCTGGGCCATAATGAGTTTCTGAAGAAATAGGATCATGGTCTTCTGAAATGTTCTGATGGCTTCGGCATAGAATTCCTCAGGCATAAAACCACTCGGATAAATGTCTGTATCGATTGATTGATAGGCAAATGATTCGACAACAGAGGGCAAGACTGCAATCTGCACAGTTTTTTTCTCGGGTCTTTTCCGGCCCTGATCGAACGCGGAACCCCGGTAGCGAGCTGACTGAATCTTTTCCCGGACATAGGGATCCATGGAAACGGCGCCGATCCTGTAAAGCATATCCACGATAAAAGGGTGTTCCAGGTAGGCCATGAAAGATGGTTCCGACTGGATGACATCTTTCAAGAGTTTCATTTCAGATAAATGCAGGTTGGTACCACCCAGATCGATCGCGTCGGCTTTTATGTCAGAATCCAGGAGCTGTGTCTTTTTATTCATCAGTCCTGCCATGCTCACTTTCTCACCGCGATCCATCTTTTGCAGCAGCATTACCCGGATAGAAAGAAGCTCCGTACTGGGAAAAATAGATTTCTGTCTGTACGACCCCTTGAACAAATTCAATTTTTCATCGTAATGATAAAGCACCTTGGAGAGACCCAGGATGTTATTGTCCAGCACCATTACAAGACGTGGATCCCTTTCAGGGCCCTGCATCATGTCCGAGATAGCCTCATAGTCCAGGGGCAGATTCAATCCTCTATCACCCCATTCTTCTCTAAGTTTCGGGTTCCCGGTCTTGCCGAGCGTTATCGGCACCATATAGGCACGCACCTCCCCAGCATATAGTTCTGCCGACGTCTGCGCGTATAGCCCTTTTGTAATCACTGTCGATTGTAACCGGCTGCCGGTCTCGCCAAGATCATGGGTCCGGGTGCACCCGTAAAACATACACAGCAATCCACAAAAGCAGCAGCACAAAACATATTTTGACAATCGGGGAAGATTCATGAAACGAATATTGTAAAAATATTGTCATAATGTCAACCGGGCTTGAATTTTTTCTCCTTATCCGATTATACGTATGGCATGAAAGTATTTATAAAAACCCTGAGGGGCCTTGCGTCATTGGCTGGCTATTTCTGTAATACCATTTTCTGGTGTACACTGCTCTTCGCCCTGACAATATTGAAATTTCTGATTCCGGTGCCAGGCTTTCGAATGTGGTGCAACAAAACCCTGAACACCCTTGCCACCGGCTGGGTAGGCATCAATAGTATTAATCAGCGTCTGTTTTCAAAAACGTCTCTGGTGGTACAAGGTCTTCAGGAGCTCAGCCTGAATAAAAAATATCTCGTTTTGGCCAATCACCAGTCATGGGTGGACATCCTGGTGTTACAACGGATTTTCCATCGAAAAATACCGTTTCTCAAATTTTTTCTGAAAAAAGAACTCATATGGTTTCCTGTTCTTGGCCAGGCCTGGTGGGCCCTGGACTTCCCTTTCATGAAGCGGTATTCAAAACAGTTCTTGAAAAAAAAGCCCCACTTAAAGGGCAAGGATCTGGAAATCACTCGAAAGGCATGTGAAAAATTCAAAACATCGCCGATTTCCATCATGAATTTTGTCGAGGGGACAAGATTTACCGTTGAAAAGCACAAGAGACAGCAATCGCCCTATCGAAACCTGCTGAAATCAAAAGCCGGCGGCGTCGGTTATGTGCTGACATCCATGGGCGACCAACTGAATGCCATCCTGGACGTTACCATTGTCTATCCGGAAGGTATTAAAAATTTCTGGTCTTTTCTCTGTGGTGATATCCGCGAAGTCAAGGTCAGGGTCAGGTCCATGCCCGTAACGGCAGATCTTCTGGGTGACTATACGACAGACAGATCATTTCGGGCCCGATTTCATACATGGCTCAACAATCTGTGGAAAGAAAAGGATCAATCCATCCAGGATATGCTGATATAGGCTTAACTAGTGCCCATCCATAAATGGTCTTTTCACGCCCTGCCAGCGTTGGACGCCATGATTTAACTCCTCAAAATAGCTCGCTATTACTCCGGGTTAAATCTGACGTCCGCCTTGTCAGAACGCAAAAATCCCTATTTCTGGACGGACACTAACTAACCCACAATATCGTCGAAGCATGTATTCACTGGAAATCCACCCTGTTTGCTTTGTCATTTCGTTGCACACAGATTCTGCGCGCACGAGAGGAAGACCTGGAACTTTTACGGGCTGTTATTCACTGATTCAATTTTCTTTCCGGCAGGAACGCGCTTAACACGATACTCCAGCTTGAGGGCGTCACTTTTTGTCATTTTGGCACTGACACCAACCAATGAAACCGGTCTTCGGGATCTTGTATATTTGGCGCCGTTACCTGAATTATGAGCTGCCAGCCGGCTTTTCAGGTTATTTGTTATGCCGCAATACAGAGAACTGTCAGAACACCGGACCAGATATACGACCCACTCGTGTCTATTCATTTTTCACAGTCGAACAGGAATTATCCAGCAGACGCGATATTCCCCTTCTTTTTGTTTATAGTAATGAAAACCCGTGTAAGAATTAAACATCGAAACAGGATGGTCACCCCTGCTGATTGCAGACTGATCACGCATGGGCCTTCGCGAGTGGCAAACCAACACCCAGGGCACGTCACTTGTTGCCCTCCCTGACATAAATATGAAGAATAAGCGAGTGTAAGAACGGAACGGATCGATTGATTTAAAAAGGATACATAGATTAGGAAACTTTGTCAAATTTCACAAATATCTGCATGATCGTTGGCACATTGAGTATAAAAGGGCCCAAACAGGCACCCTTTTATTATCCAAACATAACGATTTAGTCCACTTGATTGCCTTGAGCGTCGCTGCCGGGAGCATCGCCGGTGTCACCTTGGTCAATGCTGCCTTGTCCAACGCCACCTTGATTTTTGCCACCACCGGCGTAAACGGGTGCTATTGCCACACTTGTAATAAAAGCTAAAGAAATCAGGATTAAAAATACTTTTTTCATGGTCTTTCCTTTCTCTGTTCTAATGTTTTGAGTAAACGACCTGTTTATGGGTCTGCTTCCAACCTGTCGACAGTCATCTTTCAGACCTTTATTGCCTCTACAACGTGCAAAGTCATAAAAGGTTACAAAAATAATCGCCGTCGATGAAATTTGGACGCAGCCCATCGTGCTGTCTGGCAAAATTTAATTAATTTTTTATTAGGATTTAAGAGAGTTGGCAGGAATGTCGAAGACCAATAGCTTATACACGCCTCATGGCATATTCTATTGTCAAATTCTGTAGAAGCTCTCTCAAAAAAGTTTTTTGAGATGGCTTCTATAATGAATATTGGCCACTACCACTAAGACCGGGGAAGATTTTTTCAGCCCCAGCAAACCGCCAGCATGGTAATATCATCGGCCTGGGGTGCATTTTGGATAAATTGAAAAAGGTTTGACTTAACGTTTTCTATACTCTCTGCTGCCGTCGGCAATTTACATCGCACAACAGATTCTTCAAATCGCCTGCGTGTATATAGTTCATCCCGGGGTGATCTGGCTTCCGTTACACCATCGGTGTATCCGAACAGAATATCTCCGGATTCGAGTTGGACTTTTTTTATGTGATAGCGCGATCCTGGCATCATCCCGACCGCCGGCCCTGTCGGTCTCAATCTATTCTTTATTCCATCTGAACTCAGAATGATCAGGGGCTCATGACCGCCGTTGACGTAGGAAAGTGAGCCAGTCAAGGGATCGATGATGCCGAAAAACAATGTGGCAAACATACCCTCATCGCCATGTTCATGGGCAATATACTCATTGGTAAGGGATACCGCATCAAGAGCGTTTGCTTGGTCTTCATCGCTTATATCTGCCGGGTCTTTTAACGTCCCTGGTGTCTCTTCGAAATGGCTTTCAAAAGAATATTGTAACCGGGTGTAACCTGAAAAAACCCTGATCAGGCTTCTGAGCAGGGCCATGAACAATGCTGAACCAACACCTTTACCGCTAACGTCGGCAATGACCAGCCCCACACGGTGGTCGGGGAGAATGAACACATCATAAAAGTCACCGGACAATTGTAATGCAGGATGAAAATAGGTGGCAATTTCACAGTTGGGTGCGTCCGGTATTTGATGGGGGAGAAAGTCTTTTTGGATTTTGCGGCCTTTCTCCAGTTCCAGATCAAGTGCCGTTGAATATCTTTCAATGGATCGCTTGGCTTTTCCCAAGGAACGATATGACGCATCGAGCTTCATGTACAGCTGAGCATTTTCAATGGCCAGTGCCATCTGATCAGCGGTTATTTGCATCATATCAATCGATCCCTGGTCAAAATGTGCGGGTTCCGGGTGCATGAGCGTTAAAATACCAAATAGCCATTTGTGTCTGAGAATCGGTACGGCTATGGCAGAACGGACAATATAGGGTTCATCTGGAAGGGACAGCCAGCGGTTATCAATCCTTGAATCCTTGATAAGCCCAATTTCAAGATGCTCTCTGACCCAACCAGCTAAACCCCGGTCCAAGACACTCCCAATCAGGCTTAAGCGCTGTTTCGAGGGCACCTCTCCACGCGTGAGAATGCTATCGGTAACAACACCCACTTCATTGAGTAAAAACAAACTGCCTTTTTTCGCCCCGGACAGATCGCAAGCAACGTCCAGGGTTTTCTGCATGGTGGTCTTCAACATTTCCTGTTGTGAAGAGGAACGCGCCACTTCGATCAGGTTCTCAAACAACTTGTTCTGAGCCTGAGATGCTTTTTGCGCCCGTCTGAGCATATTAAGCTCATTTTGTGGGGATCTTATTTCCATATGACCCGTCTACTTGTTAGAAAACAGGAGGGTAGAAAATGCAGTTCGACGCTTTCTTGAGTGTAACTGGGTTTTTATACGACAATTCGTTCAATGGGGTCAAATCATTTTTAGCAATCGATATTTCCCATGAAGCCCATAAATTTTCAACAGTATGGCTTGGAAAATATTGTCATTTGAAAAACTTTAGGATATGAACGCTTGATACGCATTCTTGCTTATATGCAGAAGCTATCAGGAGATTGCCATGCCAGTTATCGGAATAATCGGTGGATCGGGTCTGGATGATCCGGACATAATAAAAGATGCCACATCGGTGAATATGGACACGCCTTACGGCAAGCCGTCCTCTGCACTTACAAAGGGTCGGATCGAGGGCACCGATGCGATCATTCTCTCACGACATGGGAAAAAGCACCAGTACAGCCCAACCCAGGTGAACAACCGGGCCAATATCCATGCCTTGAAAGAGATGGGTGCAACACATATTCTTGCTACGACTGCATGTGGCAGTCTTCGTGAGAAAATAGAGAGGGGGCACTTTGTCATCGTCGATCAGTTTATCGATTTTACCCGGTTCAGGAAAAACACTTTTTATGATTCCTTTGAAAAAGGAGCAAGCCATGCACCCATGGCTGAACCGTTTGACGCAAATCTGAGAACCACTTTATATCATACCTCCGTCGAACTCGGTTATCCGACGCATAATGGCGGAACCGTCGTTACCATCGAAGGGCCAAGATTCTCCACCAAGGCCGAATCCCACATGTTCAGGGCCTGGGGGGCCGATATCATCAATATGTCCATCGCTCCGGAAGCCATGCTGGCCAATGAAGCTGCCATACCTTACGCGGCTATCGCCATGTCTACCGATTATGATTGCTGGAAAAAGGATGAGGCACCGGTCTCGTGGGAAGAGATTCTTGCTGTATTTAATCAGAATGCGGATAGCGTTAAGAAGCTGGTCCTAAATGCTATTCCGAAAATCAAACAGGAGCGATAAATGGACTTAAAAGATTCCATCAGATCCATTCCCGACTGGCCCATTGACGGCGTGATTTTCAGAGATCTTACCACGCTCATGCAGGATCCCGAAGCTTATCGAAATACCTGCGATGTCTTTTATAACCGATACAAGAAATTGGATATCGACAAAGTCGTTGGTATTGACGCCAGGGGTTTTGTCTTCGGGGCCGTCCTGGCATACCAGTTGAATGTAGGCTTTATCCCTGTAAGGAAAAAGGGAAAGCTGCCCCACAAAACTGTTTCCGAACAGTACACCCTTGAATATGGCAAAAATACAGTTGAAATGCATGAAGATGCCATTACTGAAGGTGAAAAAATTGTCATCGTCGATGATCTTATCGCCACAGGCGGAACCATCGAAGCTGCGGTAAAACTGGTTAAAAAGTTAGGTGGTGATATCCTGGAATGTGCTTTTATCGTTGAACTGCCGGAGCTTAAGGGGCGAGAAAAAATAAAAGATCAAAAGATATTTACCATCTGCGAGTTTGAAGGTGAATAAAACCGTCCATGCGTTCTCGTACAAAATATATACTGTGGTAATTTTATAAAGCGGAACAGTATCTTCCTTGTACCTACGGCAACCTCGACAATCGCTCAACTTAGTTCTGTTTCTTCAATTCTCTAATTCATATACTTGGTAATAAAAGCCCTTAGCCAATTTTGCTGAAAGCGGCAATCTTCCGACTCAAGGTCTCCACCTTATTCAGGATGTCATCCTGGTCCAATGATGTCAGCACCCTGTTGCGTACCAGCATCTTGCCCGCCACCATAACATCTCTTACATCCGATCCTCTTGCCGAATAGACAATCTGGGATACGGGATTGTACATAGGCACCAGATGGGGCTGGTGGATATCGAGGATAATCAGGTCGGCTTGTTTGCCTTTTTCCAATGATCCGATCCTGCGGTCCAGACCAATGGCTGCAGCGGCCTCGATGGTGGCCATCTTCAGTATCGAAGTGCTATCCATGACAGTGGGATCCAGGGTATGCACTTTGTGGAGTTTTGCAGCCGTGTCCATTTCCTGAAACATGTCCAGGTCATTATTGCTCGCGCATCCATCTGTTCCTATACCAACTGAAATTCCCGCAGACAGAAATTTCTGAACCGGGGCAATTCCGGAAGCCAGTTTCATATTGCTTTCGGGGTTGTGTGACACTGCCGCACCGCTGTTGGCAATGATTGCAATATCCGTATCATCTACCCAGACTGAATGAACCAGCAACGTCTGCTCATCCAGGACGCCAATATGGTCGAGGTATTGAATAGGTGACATTTCGCCGCTGTCTTCAATCAGGGCCTGTTCTCGAGCTGTTTCGGCTGCATGAATCTGAAAAAGGACTCCTTGGGACCTGGCCGCAGCCTTGGCCGCTTTGATCGTTTCCCGGGAGCAGGTATAGGGTGAATGACAAAAGATGGATGGCTGGATCATCGGTGATAAACCACTCCACTTCCGGGCGAAAGCCACCGCTGAATTGATATTGTCACCGACATCCGGCACACCAGGTGCCGGGAAATCGATGACCCCCTGCCCCAGGATCCCTCGTATGCCTGCCTGGTTCACTATTTCCGCAACATCTTCTTCGAAAAAATATCCGTCGCAGACAGTGGTCGTTCCGGAAAGCAACATTTCCGCACACGCAAGTGCCGTACCCAGACGGACATTTTTCGGATTGATCCATGCCCCCTCAGCCGGGAAAATATAATCATTCAACCACACATCCAGCGGCAAATCGTCGGCCAGACCACGAAAAAGCGTCATGGGCATATGGGTGTGGGTGTTGACCAGCCCGGGCATGACGATACCGCCGGAGGCATCAATGGTCTCTATCCCGGTCGGGACATCGACCCCGTCCGGGATGTCAGCGACCTTCTCAATCGTGCCGTTCCTTATTCCCACCATACCCTTGGAATAAATATCAAAGGTTGGATTAACCGTCACAATAGTGGCATTGTAAATGATGGTGTCAAATGTCGTAGACAATGAGTGGCTTCCTTATTAGGCTGTTAGCGGTTTAGACTGTAGACTGTTAGACGGCTTCCGCTAAAAGCTACCCTCTAACCCTCCAATAGCCCATTAGCATTCGGCTGTCATTGATGGTAATTAGCCCTTCAGGCGTTATTTGCGCTACGCGCGTAAGTCATTGTGGCTAATAGCTGATAGCAGAACCTAAAACTTAACACTTAAAACCTAAAACTATGTGCTACCCTCCAACCCTTATTAGCCTTTTAGCGGTTTAGACTGTAGACTGTCAGGTGCCTTTTGCCCTGTGGGTGACATTTAGCCTTAAGCGTTTCGCACCTAATAGTCTACAGCCTAAAAACCTACAGTCTATGGTCTATCCCCTCGGACCCTTGGTTTGATCACCCCCAGACCCTTCCGTTCACAGCTTTTCCACCACAGAGCGAATAATTTGATCGACCTGGGGAGCGGCGGCTTTTGCAATGTTGATGATCTTCTCCACATTGGCGGGCTCCGGGTGTTCAGGGTCATTGACATTGGTGATAATCGACAACCCCAACACTTTAATCCTTGCGTGTACTGCGGCAATGACCTCTTGTGTCGTCGAAAAGCCCACGGCCTCCGCCCCAATGGCTTTTAAGAAACGGACCTCCGCAGGCGTTTCAAGTGATGGCCCCAAAAGACCGGCATACACCCCTTTTCTAAGCGGTATCGTGGAATCTTTCCCGGCTTCTTCTGCTAGTGCCATCAGCTGTTTGTCATAGGCTTCAGTCATATCAGGAAACCGTTCACCCCAGTCATCATGGTTCGGTCCCACAAGGGGATTGGTACCACTCAGATTGATATGATCTTTGATAATCATGATGTTGCCGGGTCGAAATGCTGGATTGAGTCCCCCGGCGGCATTTGTGACAAACAGCGTCTCGACACCCAATGCCTGCATCAGCCGTACGGGAAAGGTGACGTCCAGGGACGAATAGCCCTCATAAAGATGAAAGCGTCCTTGCATGACAATAACCGGTCGATTGGCCATTTTGCCTGCCAGAAATTGGCCGTCATGACTCTGTACAGTCGTAATCGGAAAATGTGGAATGTCTTCATAAGGCAGGGACACAGACACGGCCAGGGACTGCCCACAGTCCCCCAGGCCTGTCCCGGTCATTAAACCGGCAATTGGCTTTTCCGGGATCTTCTCTTCGATATATGCCGCTGTTTCCAAAACCTTATCGTGATAGTCCAGCATACAAACCCCTTTCAACCTGAACGGAACGATTTTTATCTCGAACTACACCAATCTCTTGCGGATCAAGGGTTCGCAAAAAACCTCCACAGATCCACTGATATGCATGTATTTTTTTTGAACCCTCCTCCATCAGAATCCCGGCATATCTCTTCGGAAAAAATCGCTCGGTTCAGGTTCAAACATCTTCCTGGTTGTTATCATAAAAATTTCCTCTACTTGTCAACGAAAAGATCCTGTTTTCAACCCATGATAGCATTGACAATCCCTCATAATCATGAAATGGTAAACTTCAATTTGGCACACTTATTGGTTGAAAAATCGGAAGGGTATATATTTCAGAACCACCCAATCGAACAGGTTGATTATCAAATGAAAATAGCTGAAATTAAAGATGCCCTGAAAGCAACCGTGCTTGAGGGTACCGACCAGATGGAAAACACAATCACGGGTGGCGGCAGTGCAGATCTTATGGATGATGTTCTGGCAGCCGCTACCGAAGGGTGCGCCCTGCTTACCGGAGTCGTCACCGATCAGGTCATTCGTACCGCAAAAGTCGCCAGGGTGGGTGTCATCGTGTTCGTTCGGGGTAAACAGCCGGAAAAGCATGTGATTGATCTGGCTGCATCCTACAAAATACCGTTGCTGCTCACCCGGTATTCACTTTTTGTAGCGAGCGGAAAGCTTTACATGGAAGGCCTACGTGGCCTTGATGGTTCTTGGTAAGTATTGAAGGGGTCAAGAATTCGAGGAAAGTTCTATAAATAAAAACAATCACGAAAACACGAAAGATTTTTTGGTTTTTTCGTACTTTCGTGTTTTCGTGATAAAAGATCTTTTTTTACTTGGCTGGATTGGGTTTTAAGTATTAGATGGATTAGGTATAAGAGTTGACTAGCGCTTTGTTTTGAATGACCCTTATAGCAATTATACCAGTTTTGAACAGGAGTGATCAATGATTGAATCCGTATTCATGATGGGAGGTCTTGGGCTGCTCGTGGGTGTGGGCTTGGCCATGGCATCCAAAATATTTTATGTCTATGTGGACCCCCAGATTGTAGCTGTCGACGAAGCCCTCCCAGGGGCCAATTGTGGGGGGTGCGGTCTTCCCGGCTGCGGTGCAAATGCAGAGGCAATCGTTGCCGGAAAAGCATCCCCCAATTCCTGTGTGGCGGCTGGCCCGGACGTAGCCGAAATCATTGCCGCCATATTGGGCGTCGCTATTGAAGCCAAAGAACCTGATATTGCCAAACCGGGATGTACCTATGGTCTACAGACTGCCGATATAAAGTATTTTTATGACGGCCTGGGAGATTGCAGGGCCGCTGCCCTCATCAACGGAGGAATGAAAGTTTGCCGGATAGGATGCCTGGGGCTCGGGACCTGTGCAAAAGTTTGCCCCTTTGATGCCATCACCATGGGAACCGATGGTCTTCCCGTGGTGGACGATATCAAATGCACCGGGTGCGGTACATGCGAAAGGGTCTGTCCAAAACATATTATCACCCTTTCCTCTGTCACACGCCGCATCATCCGCGAATACACCACCGAGGATTGTACAACACCTTGCCAGAGGGCTTGCCCTGCCGGCATCGACATCTGTGAATACATAAAACAGATTCAATTGAAAAACTACGCTCGTTCCGTTCAGATTATCAAGGAAAGAAATCCATTCCCTACTGTCATTGGCCGAATCTGCCCGCGACCCTGTGAAGACGTCTGCAGGCGACAACTCCTTGATGAGCCGGTTGCTATCAATTTTCTTAAACGATTCGTGGCTGACTACGAAAAAGAAAAAGGAGAAAGGATCCTGCCTTTCAAGGCACCGGATACGGGTCGAAAATTAGCTGTTATTGGCGGTGGTGTACAAGGACTTTCAAGTGCATTCTTTTCCGCACGACTTGGCCATGCGCCGACAGTGTTCGAAGCCACACAAAAACTGGGCGGTCTCCTGAGAAGCGCCATAGCGGCTAATCGACTGTCCCATGAGGTTTTAGACTGGGATATCGAGGGCGTCATCGAAATGGGTGTGACCGTCCAAACAGGCCAGTGCCTGGGTAAAGACATGTCCATTCATTCTCTACTCAACGATGGATTTGATGCTGTTTTCCTCTCTCTGGGTGGCTGGGACAGTCGCCTGTCCCGGGGAGTCAATGCAGGGACCGAAAAACCGGTTCCGGGGTTGCATCTACTCATGGATGTTTCAAAAGCCCTGAAACAGAAAACAGCCCCGGACATCACCTGCGGAAAACACACCGTTCTGGCCGGTGGTGGAGAACTGTCTATTCAAACAGCCATCCTGTGCAAGGAGAACGGTGCTGACAAGACCACCGTAATTTTCAGGGAATCAACCGAAGACAGCAGGCTGTCTGCAGAAACGCTCAGCAAAGCCACCGAAAAAGGCATCCATCTCATTTTCAATGCTGGGGTCAACAGGATATTTGGAGAAAAAGACCAACTCAATGAAATCGAATATTTTGATCGAACGTCAGGAACCTTGCACACTCTCCCGGCAGATACACTTGTGTTAGCCTCCGGCCGATATCCCGAGTTCATTTTTGCCAGACCGGCAAATGAAGAGGACACACAGGAAACGCCTTCCCAGGAGGAAGAAACTGTCAACAATGCGCAATGGGAAGGGTTCTACGCCCTAAAGCATCCCCATTACAACAGCGAGACAGGCCTGCTGGCTGAAGGGGACATCCTCAGCGACTTCAGCGGCGCTATCAAGGCGATCGGTGCCGGCAGAAGAGCGGCAGCCTCTATCCACAATGTCATCTATGGTATTCCTCTGTCTCATCCGGACAATGTGCTCTCCTTGACGACCATGGTTCAAAACGTCAACGAAATAGAACACGTGGAGAGGGTTTCGCGTACCATCATGCCCATAGCCGCCGCACCGGAACGTTTACTGGGTGCAGAGATCGAAAAAGGTTTCACTGAAAAGAAAGCCCAAAAAGAAGCGGATAGATGCCTGCAATGCGGCCTGATCTGTTATGAAAAGACTGGTACTGATAACGATTGAATAGGCAGGAGAGGACAACATTGGCCACCGAAGAAGGTATCGTCATCCACACCCATGACAAACTTGCACGGGTCAAAACAAGCAAAACAGCTTCTTGTAAAGCCTGTACCGCCAGAGACTCCTGCCATGGCACAGAAGCGGGAAAAATCATGGAAGTAGATGCAATCAATGGTGCGGGCGCCCGGGAAGGGGACCGGATTTTACTCCATTTTGACACGGCCTCCCTGATGAAAGCCTGCTTTCTGCTCTATCTGCTCCCGGTAGGATTCATGTTGATGGGGGCAATTTTCGGTCATTGGCTGGCATTGAAAACCGGTATGAATGTCTCTTTAATATCTGCCCTCTCAGGTTTTCTGTCGCTGTTCCTGGCTTTTGTGATGATCCGCTCAAAAGCGAATACATTAGGAAAAAATGATGCCTACAAACCCAAAATTGTCAAGATTTTAAATCATGCGCCCATTAGTTAGTTTCGCAGCACATAAATAGGAAATACTCACATGGAAGAAAAGGTTTATATCACGGACACGAATATGGCCACGTTTATCTGCCCGCAATGTAAAAAAACCCTGACGGTGAATGTCAGTAAATATGCGCAGATAGAACAAACCGTCAAGGTAAAATCAAAATGTTCCTGTGGGAATAATTGGGTCTCTGTCCTGGAAAAGCGAAAACAATATCGAAAAGGCGCCAACCTCAAAGGTATATACAAGTACATCGTTGACGGGAAAGAAATGGACAGAGGGAAAATGACGGTCATTGATATATCTGCCGGCGGCGTAAAGCTGAAGCTGGATGTCGGTCGAGATTTAAAGGCTGACCATCTCCTGGAATTGGAATTCAACCTGGACGACAGCAAGCAGACAGCCATAAAAAAAACCGTCGTAATTCGAAATGCCGATAGCCCCTACTTTGGAGCTGCATTCAGAGACGCTGACCTCTATGATCCTGTCATGGGTTTTTATCTCATGAGTTGAGGAGCCATCGACCACGTTTATCATGACGCCTTCCCCAGACAAATCCGCTTGCAATTGCATCCCATTGACGATACATGCAGTTTCCATAATAAAATCATAGCATGATTTTTTAATTCATCCCGCGCTACAAGCAACGGGGAATTGAAGAGCCTCGCAACAGGCTGCGAGGAATGTTCTGCCGTGCGGCAGTGCTTCGCATCGACCGTAAGGAATTCTGGCTTATTTAGATGCGCTCGCTATTGCGGTTCAAATTTAAATCACGGCTATCCATTTGAAAAAAATGTCGCATAAAACGATTCATACCCGGTTGCTTACAAGGGGAATACGCAAAGGCCTGAGCGGATTCTGGTGGATGCTCAAGATTATCATCCCCATCTCCCTTTTAACAACGCTGCTCGATTACAGCGGATTAATGGGTAGAATGGATTTCCTGTTAGAACCCTTGATGGGCGTCATGCATCTACCGGGTATAGCTGCCTTCCCATTGATTGCCGGATTGCTGACCGGACCCTATGGCGGCATTGCAGCAATGACGGCCCTACCCCTGACTGCCGGTCAGATGACGTTGATCGCTATTTTTCTGCTGATTTCACACAATCTTATCCAGGAAGGCATCATCCAGGCCAAGTCCGGCATCAACCCGATACTGACAACTGTTTTCCGCCTGATGACATCCATCTGTACTGTCCTGGTGGTCATGCACTTCCTGGAAACAGGACCGCTGGTGCAGTCAACGGGAACAATACTGCCACCATCACAAAAGTCATTGTCAGAGGCATTAACGGCATGGCTGATATCGACAGCCCAAATCAGTCTTAAAATGCTCCTGGTTATCACATTCCTGATGATCCTTCTAGAGGAAATGAAACACTTCAACCTGGTCGTCAAACTGGTAAACCTGTTCAATCCAGCCTTAAAATTACTTGGACTTCAAAAAAATGTCGGCATTCTCTGGATGACCGGGGCTGTATTTGGTATTGTCTACGGTGGAGCCGTCATCATCGAAGAAGCAAAGGAACATCATATTCAAAAATCTGAATTGATGAAGTTGCATTTGTCCATGGGTGTTAACCATTCTCTGATAGAAGACCCCATTCTTTTTCTATCCCTGGGGCTAAACCCTTTCTGGCTATGGGTGCCCAGAATCATCGCTGCTATTTTGTTTGTTCATCTCTTTAATCTCATCTATAAGACCGCTGTAATCCTGAAAATGGTTACAGACAAACCCATGGATGGTTGAATGAAAAGGCGAAATCTTTTTACAAGGAGTATGTATCGTGGGAAACGTGGACTACAACCAATGGCTTGGTGAAAAGCAGGCCGAGGAATGTGTAAAAAATCTGAGCAAGCACGGGTTTAAAACCCAATTCTTTTTAAATTGCACAGATGCACGGGCCTATATTTTAAAAGCCATCTCCGGGTATAAATCTTTTGGGTTCGGAGGCTCTGATACAACACGAAAACTGGATATCATCGATACGCTCAAGCAACAGAAAAAGGTCGTCTATGATCATTGGGAAAACGACCTTTCACCAGAGACATCTTTGAAGGTCCGCCGCAATCAATCCTCCTGCGACTGCTTTTTCTGTAGTGCCAACGCTATCTCGATAAGCGGCGAAATCATCAATGTGGACGGTGTCGGCAATCGCACCAATGCCATGTCCTTTGGCCCCGGCAAGGTCATGATCATTGCCGGTGTCAACAAGCTGACAATGGATATACAGACAGCGCTTCAACGCGTGAGAAATATCGCTGGTCCCATGAGGGCAAAAAGTCTCGGCATGAAGACACCCTGTGCAGAAACCGGTATCTGCACAGACTGCAATTCTCCCCAGCGGATCTGCCGTATTACGACAATTCTGCATCGAAAACCAATGCTCACGGATATTACCGTGATTATCATCAACGAAGAACTTGGCTTCTGAAAGGACACATGAAATGAAATGTAACTCAGTTATTTTTTTAACGATCACCCTGATAACACTTTTGCCCGCATTCATTACAAGCGAGGCCCTCTCTCAGACTGAAAATACTCCTGACACCACGGTCGTCATTGTCAACGATACCCCCATCACTGAAGCAGATGTTAATTTGGAGGTCAAACGGATATTATTCCAGGCCAAGGCCATGCAACAACCTATCGATGAATCGATGATGGGTTCAATGAGAGATAAAGTTATCAACTCACTCATCAACCGTGAACTCCTATATCAACAAAGCAAGACAATGGGGATCACCACGAATGCAGCAGAAATTGACAATAGTATCGATCAGATAAAGCAGAGACTTGAAGCGGGTCAAAGCTTTGAAAACCTTTTGGCGGAGATGGGGATCACCACAAAAACCATGAGAGCCCAAGTGGGTCAGGCCAATGCTATTCAGAAGCTGATGGAGATGGTGGTCTACCCCCGCGCAATGGTATCGGAAAAGGAAAGTCGGATATTTTTTGAAAACAACCCACAGTACTTCAAAAAGCCTGAGGAAGTAAAAGCCAGCCACATCCTGATTCAAGTTGCCCCGGATGCCGGCAATGAAGAAAAACTGGCAGCCAGAAAAAAGATTGAAGACATTCAGAAAAAATTAGAGGCTGGAGGTGACTTTGCCGACCTTGCCAGACAATATTCTGAGGGCCCAAGCAAGGTAAGCGGTGGCGACCTGGGTTATTTTGACCGTAAGAAAATGGTCAAACCCTTCGCAGACGCTGCGTTTGCGCTGAAACCGGGCGAGGTAAGTGATATCGTGGAAACACGCTTCGGTTTCCACCTGATCAAAGTCTATGATAAAAAAGCCAAATCAGTCTACGTGTTTGAGAATATCAAAGACAGGCTGACTGAAATGCTGCGGCAACAAAAGATCCAGGATGAGACGGTACTTTATATAGAAGAACTGAGAAAAACAGCCGATGTGAAGCGAATAACGCAATAGAATCGGAAAAACGTTTTTGTCATCCTTATTTTTTCTTGACGTTTTCAGAAAGATGGGCTTAAACTACTCATCCAAAGGGCCCCCGGCTGGTTCTCAGATCGATTTCGCTCTGAAGAGTATCTCCCTTGCCAGAGTGACGACCTGGATCACGGGATAATGTTAATACTCTTAAAAGGAGGTTGGCGATTTGGCACAAGGAATTGTTAAATGGTTCAATGATAGAAAGGGGTATGGCTTCATCAGTCAAGAAGACGGCAACGATGTCTTTGTTCACTTTTCTTCCATAGTAGCAAGTGGATACAAGACTCTCTCCGAAGGTGACAAGGTCGATTTTGAAATTGAAGAGAGTGATCGGGGGCCTGAAGCCAAGAACGTCAATAAAGTATAAATTGCCAGCAAGGAACCACCTGGAAGCAAAGTATCGTTGGATACTTCTGGGCGAAATTTATTAATTGACAGATTAACCGGCAGCAAAACTTCAGGAAATCATCATGGGACAATATAATCTGAGCCGCATATTCAATCCAAGCCGCATCGCTGTTGTGGGGGCCAGTGAGAAAACCGGCTCCATCGGCAACGCCATCATGACCAACCTCATCCAGGGAAATTACAACGGCAAACTTCAGCCAGTCAATCCCAAATACAAGACCCTGCATGGTCTGAACGTCTTCAACTCTGTTTCCGATTTGGAGGCGGGTATTGATCTCGCGGTAATCTCCACACCTATACAAACGGTTCCTGATATTGTTAAGGAGTGCGTAGATAAAAAAGTCGCAGGTGCCGTGGTCATTTCCGCCGGGGGTAAAGAAATTGGCAAAAAGGGCCGGCATATTGAGCAAAAAATATCAAGAATAGCCTCTGAGGGTGGTCTCAGAATTTTTGGTCCGAATTGCTTGGGCATCATTCGACCCGATAAACAGTTGAATGCCAGTTTCGCATCTGAAATGCCCAATACCGGAAATTTAGCATTTGTTTCACAGAGCGGTGCTATTTGCACGGCAGTCTTGGATTTAGCCTTTCGTGAGAACTTTGGTTTCAGTCATTTTGTCAGTACGGGTTCCATGCTGGATATCGATTTCGGAGACATGATCGATTATTTAGGTAACGATTATAAAACCAAAAGTATCCTGCTCTATATCGAAAACCTGACAAATTTTCGCAAATTCATGAGTGCAGCCCGTTCTGTATCACGCGTCAAGCCCATCATCGTGCTGAAATCCGGTAGAAGTGCCGCCGGAGCCAAAGCCGCAGCCTCTCACACCGGGGCCATGGCAGGAGAAGATGCTGTCTACGACGCAGCTTTCAAACGGGCGGGCATCGTCCGGGTTGACACGATAGAGGAGTTATTTGACTGTGCCGAACTGACGGCCAAACAACCGCGACCTTCCGGGTCCAGACTGGCGATTATAACCAATGGCGGGGGCCCTGGTGTCATGGCGACAGATATGCTTGCCAAATTTGACAGAGAACCCGCCTCACTCGACACCGAAACCCTAAAAAAGTTGGATGCGTTTTTGCCTCCCTTCTGGAGCCGTAGCAATCCCATTGACATTCTCGGAGATGCTTCACCAGAAAGATTTCACCAGGTATTAGAAGTTTGTTTTAATGCAAAAGAAATCGACGCGGTACTGGTCATAATGGCACCACAGGCCCTGACTGACCCGACATCGGTTGCAGAGGTATTTGCTGCAACCATAAAAGAACACAGACATCCGGTTTTTACATGCTGGATGGGGGGGAAAAGTATTGTCAGGGCCATGGAAATTTTGAATGAAGCCGGTATTCCCACCTATGAAACACCGGAGCGGGCCGTCAGAGCATTCTTATACATGTATGCGTATTCCCGAAATCTTGAAACATTACGTGAAATCCCACCCAGGCTTTCCAAGCATTTAGATATCGACCGGAAGCGAGCACGCAACTCGATTTCAAACGCGCCGGAAAAGGATTTTATGTCGGAGTCGGATTCTAAAGAAATACTAGCAGCCTATGGCCTTCCCGTTATTAAAACCGAGATTGCTGAAACCGAAGAAGATGCCGCTGAAATAGGAAAGGAATTGGGGTTTCCCCTGGCCATGAAGCTTCATTCGCCGGATATTACCCATAAATCAGATGCCGGCGGTGTTTTTCTTGACCTTCGGTCCCAGGACGATGTCAGGCATGCCTATCAAAGCATTATTCAGTCAGCCGGGAAGTATGATCCTGGTGCTCGGATCACGGGTGTAACCATGCAACCCTTCGTTCATAAGCCGGACTACGAAATTTTAATGGGAGCCAAACGAGATCCGAATTTCGGGCCCGTCATACTTTTTGGTATGGGAGGCATTTTTACGGAAATTCTCAAAGATCGGGCCCTTGGCTTTCCGCCAATGAACCGGCTGCTGGCCCATCGACTGATGAAGGAAACCAAGGCGTATTCACTGCTGATGGGATACCGCAACCGCACACCGGCAGATTTTGAGCAACTTGAGGAAATGATCATTCGGCTGTCTCAGCTCCTGATCGACTTTCCTGACATATCCGAATTGGACATGAATCCAGTTTTGATTAAAGACGGGAATGCGGTGGCCGTGGATGCCCGCATACTTGTCAACCCCATCGGCATACCATCGCCCCGACATCTTGTGATCAGCCCATACCCTGAGGAATATGAATCACGTGAGACAATCAAGGAGAACATCGATATTTTCGTTCGCCCTGTCAAGCCGGAAGATGCGCCACTTTTTATTGATTTGTTTAACGCACTTTCTCCAACAAGCATCTATTACCGATTTTTTGCGCCAGTAAAGGTACTAAAACCCGAGATGCTGGCCCGTTTTACCCAGATCGACTATGACCGAGAAATCGCGCTGGTTGCCATTCAGGAAAACCAGCATCATGAAAAGCTGTTAGCCGTTGCTAGAATCATCGGAGACCCTGACGGGAAGCACGGGGAATTCGCTGTGGTCGTAGGTGATCCCTGGCATGGTAAAGGCATAGGTGCAATTTTATTGCAAAAATGCCTCGACATCGCCAAATCAAGAGGGTTTGAGATCATCGAGGGCTGTGTTTTGCGGGAAAATAAGAATATGCTGGCCCTGGGAAAAAAGTTAGGCTTTAAAGTCGAAAAACATTCCGATGGTGGCGAATGTGAGTTGACCTGCCGCCTGATTCCATAATTCCCGTTTTTATTGAACGTCGGCCGTCGCCTGCGTTCATTGGGCGTGAACAACATACATTCCACTCTTTTAGGAAAATCGCTGGCAGAGCGTCAAGTACGAATTCAGACAGGCTGCAGTGTGATCGCAATAAATCGTGACGGTACCATGATCAACAATCCCGACCCAACGATTCGCTTCCAAGAAAGGGATGAACTGATCATGATCGGTACCGACGATGCAGAAAAACAGCTGATCAAAAATATACCGAGGCCATCATGCTTAAGATAATATAGTATATGGATGACGGATCAAGCACCAATAATTTTAACCAATACCCGCTTACGTCTCCGGCCATCGAACTCGCCATAAAATATCTGTTCCCATGTTCCAAAATCAAGACGACCATCGGTAATGGCCACCACCACCTCTCTGCCCATGACCTGTCGTTTCATATGAGCATCGGCATTGTCTTCGCCCACATTGTGACGGTACTGCGAAACAGGCGCGTGCGGTGCCAGCTTCTCCAGCCATACGTCATAATCTGCATGTAAGCCGGTCTCATCGTCATTAATAAAAACAGAGGCTGTAATGTGCATGGCATTCACAAGAACCAACCCCTCCTTGATGCCGCTGTCATCGATGCACTGCTGTACGTCAGGTGTAATATTGATAAAGGCCCTCCGTGTCGGAACTTCGAACCACAGTTCCTTTCGATAATTTTTCATTTAATCCTCCTGCAAATCGGACATATAAGGGGCTGATAGTAGCAACTATGTTGGAGCAACCGTGGTCGCTAGGCTATGTTTTTTTCCATATAGACTCGGGATTCATCTCGACCAGTCTCAGACCATCCAAGATGAGAATACAAAGATACGTTCTCAGTTAGATCGTTATTATGAGATGTATATGCTGTATATCACGATATACCAAAATAAATAAACCCCATCGTTGCATAAACAACATGGCAAATA
>JASJGV010000301.1:0-8268 GCA_033791325.1 Desulfobacterales bacterium
ACGACACCATCGATTGTCGCTGTTTCAGAAAGCGGTGAAAGGATGGTGGGGCAGATTGCAAAGCGTCAGGCGATCACCAATCCTGAAAACACGATTTTTGGCGTGAAACGGCTGATTGGGCGCAGCTTTGGTTCGACTGAAATTCAGAACGACATGAAGATACTCCCGTACAAAATCGAGCAGTCCAGTAACGGCGAAGTCCGCATCAACCTGAGGGGCAAGCTTGTCAGTCCGGCGGAAGTGTCATCGTATATACTGGCCAATATCAAGAAGACAGCTGAAGAATATCTGGGTGAACCGGTTACCGATGCCGTTGTTACCGTCCCCGCATATTTCAATGACAGCCAGCGTCAGGAGACAAAGGACGCTGGAAAAATAGCAGGTCTCAATGTTCTGCGAATTATCAATGAGCCCACGGCAGCATCACTTGCCTATGGACTGGATAAACGAAAAGAAGAAAAAATCGCTGTCTTTGACCTGGGTGGCGGTACATTCGACGTTTCGATTCTGGAGATCGGTGAAGGTGTGTTTGAGGTAAAATCCACCAACGGGGATACCCATCTGGGTGGAGAAGATTTCGACTTGCGTATTATTGACTATTTTGCCAGCGAGTTTAAAAAAGATCAGGGTATTGATATCCGAACCGATAAAATGGCGCTTCAGCGTCTAAAGGAAGCTGCGGAGAAAGCGAAAATGGAATTGTCGACATCCCTGGAAACGGATGTCAACCTGCCATTTATCACGGCTGACGCCAGTGGCCCCAAGCATCTCAATATCAAGATCACCCGGGCGAAGCTTGAGGCACTCATTGCCGACCTGCTCGACAAGTTGGAAGGACCCTGTCGGACCGCTCTGAAAGATGCCAATCTGTCGCCCAAGGAAATCGACGAGGTTATTCTTGTGGGCGGCATGACCCGAATGCCGGCAGTTCAGGCTCGTGTGAAGAAGATATTCGGTAAGGACCCCCACAAGGGTGTGAATCCTGATGAGGTGGTAGCCATCGGTGCTGCCATTCAAGGTGGCGTTCTCAAGGGGGATGTCAAGGATGTGCTGCTGTTGGATGTAACACCCCTTTCGCTCGGGATTGAAACCCTTGGCGGTGTTATGACCCGGCTTATCGAAAAGAATACCACGATTCCAACAAAGAAAAGCCAGACATTTTCCACGGCCGCCGATAGCCAACCGGCAGTCTCCATTCATGTCATGCAGGGCGAACGTGAAATGGCGGCGGGAAACAAGACCCTGGGTCGTTTTGAGCTGGTGGGGATTCCTCCGGCACCCCGGGGAATTCCTCAGATTGAAGTGACTTTCGATATCGATGCCAATGGTATTGTAAATGTTTCTGCTAAAGATCAGGCTACCGGCAAGGAGCAGTCCATACAGATCACGGCTTCCAGCGGTCTTTCCCAGAAAGAGATCGACAAACTTGTCAAGGACGCTGAACTGCATGCTGAAGACGATAAGAAGAAGCGGGAACTTGTCGATGCCCGGAACCACGCCGACGCATTAATTTATTCCTCGGAAAAGTCTATCAAGGAGATGGGAGATAAGATTGAGGATGCGACCAAGACCGATGTGGAGGCAGCCATCGCATCACTCAAGACAGCCATTGAAACTGAGGATACCGAGGAAATAAAACGCTTAAGCGAGACCCTGACGCAGAGTTCCCATAAACTGGCTGAGGCAATGTACCAGAAGGCCTCACAGGCCCAGGACGGAGGAGACAGTGCCCAAGGGGAAGGGGCTTCAGATCAGGCTTCCGGTGCTGCGGATGATGATGTTGTGGATGCTGATTTTGAAGAGGTTAAGGAAGAAGACGCAAAATAATTTCTTTTAAAAGGGACCCCAATGGCGTGTTGAAGGCGTCGAGAAATTAAGGGCTTAGGTGAAATGCTAAAAACACCCGTACAGACTGTGTGCGGGTGTTTTTTTTGTTGCCTTGACAGATTGAACGGATCAACTATAGTACGGCTATGGTTGATCTTGCCTCTTTTTATCGAAAATATCGCACCGAAATCAGAGACCTGATGATCAATGGGCGGCAATTCAGTTTTGCCGTCCCCGAAAAGATCGACCCATTCATTGATTTTGAGAATATTGTACGTGGCTTCCCGTTGTGGGCCAAAATATGGGAGCCTGCCTGGATCCTGGCTGAATATATTGCCAAGACTCCGCCGTCTCGGCTAAACAAAATCCTCGAAATCGGGTCAGGAATTGGTGTTGTTGGCATTGTTGCCGCTTCTTTCGGGCACAATGTTACCATGACGGAATATGATGAAAATGCGCTTCAATTCGCTTCGGCCAATGCTGAGATCAACCAATGCCCGGAAATGAGGATATGTGGACTCGACTGGCATCGACCGGATCTCGAAGACCGGTTTGATACCATCGTCGGGTCGGAGGTGATGTTTCACGAACGGGATTGCAAACCCCTTTTGAATCTATTTCGCATCTACCTGAAGCCGAAAGGCCGGGTTGTTATTGCCTCGGGTGTTCGGCGGACTGTACTGGACACCCTACGCAGGTTGCACCCGTTTTTTGATATACAAATCAACAAGTATTCAATACGGTGTGAAGACGCCAGCATGCCGGCTATTCTCTGCCATATGTCACTCAAGGAATAAAATCGTATATCGATTTTATTTAAGTTGAATCTTGAGAAAAAATATCGAATACTATACGTGAATTTATTAAAGAACCTTATGGCAAACTGTGAGGAATGTTCGGCCATACGGCGGTGCTTTGCACCGACCGTAAGGAATTCTGTCCAATCCAGATTCGTGGTTCAAAAAGGAGAAAAAGATGAAAGTGCTGGTAAGTGATGTGCTCGGTGACATCGGTGTCAAGATGTTCCAGGAGGCGGAGGGCATTGAGGTCGATGTTAAAACAGGGCTTTCACCTGAAGCCCTGAAAGAAATCATCGGTGATTATCATGCACTGGTTATCCGGAGTGCTACCAGGGTAACGGCAGATTTGTTGTCTGCCGCAACAAACTTACAGGTTGTCGGTAGAGCCGGGATCGGACTCGACAATGTGGATATTCCTGCGGCCACCAAAAAGGGGATAGCGGTGATGAATACGCCGGAAGGAAATGTCGTTACCACGGCCGAGCATACCATCGCCATGATGCTTTCACTGTCACGAAATATTCCCACGGGTACGACAACCATGAAAGACGGTTTGTGGGAGAAGAAACGACTTCAGGGAAGGGAAATATTCAACAAAGTATTGGGGATCATTGGTTTTGGAAAGATCGGATCTATTGTTGCGGACCGTGGTCGTGGGCTGAAAATGAAGGTGGTGGTTTACGATCCGCATATCGCACCGGAGCAGATTGAAACATCCGGGTTCGAGAGTGTTTCACTGGAAGAGCTGTATCGGCGATCCGATTATATATCGGTCCATGTTCCGAAAATGGAGAGCACGCTTAATTTCGTGGATAAAAAAGCCTTTGATCTGATGAAAGAGGGGGTCATGGTCATCAATTGTGCCCGAGGCGGTATCGTGAATGAGTCGGATCTTCATGAAGCCATTGTCAGTGGGAAGGTCGCCGGGGCTGCTCTGGATGTTTTTGCAACTGAACCACCGGGCGAGAACCCGCTTTTTGAGCTCGACAGGGTGATCTGCACTCCCCATCTGGGTGCGTCCACCCGTGAGGCCCAGACCAATGTGGCGGTGTCGGTAGCAGAACAGATTATTGCATTTCTAAAAACGGGTACCATTGTCAACGCTGTTAATGTACCGTCCGTGACAGGCGAGTTGCTGGAGAAAATCGGTCCGCTTCTGGAATTGGGAGAGAAGATGGGATCTCTTCAGACACAGTTGATCAAAGGACCCGTGAAGGAAGTCACCATCGCCTATGACGGTGATTTTAAAAAGGTCGATCTGGCCCCGGTTTCGACGGCAGTCATGAAAGGATTGATGACGCCGATGGTGACCGACGATGTGAATTTCATCAACGCACGGGCTTTGGCCAGGGAGATGGGTATCAAGGTTACGGAAACCAGCACAGCCGAATCAAAAGACTATGCCAATCTCTTGACGGTCCATGTACTGACTACTGAGATGGCCAACAGTGTATCGGGCACGATTTTCGGCAAAAAAGATCCGCGGGTGATCAAGATCAACAATTTCAGGCTCGAACTTATACCCCAGGGGCATATGGCATTGATCTACAATATTGACCGCCCCGGCTCCATTGGTGAAATCGGTACGACCCTGGGAGAGTATGGGGTCAATATCGGCAGAATGCAGGTAGGCCAGGAGGAGGGTGGGGACCACAATATTATCTTCATGCAGACCGACACCAGGATCGATGATACAGCCCTGTCGGCACTGAATGGTCTGGATTCGGTAAAAAGCATTGTTTCATTAGAATTTTAGGTATTAGGTTTTAGGTTCAGCTAAGAGCAAACAGCTAACAGCCGAAGGCGAAATGTCGCGCGTAGCGCTAATGTCGTCCGCAGGACAAATGACGCCCGTAGGGTAAATTACAGCCGAAGGCGAAGTAACGCCCCTAGGGCAGTATAGGAGAGAAAAGATGTCAGACGAGAAAAAAGATTTTGTAGTCAAAGACAAAAGAGTATTTTCCCAAGATGCCCAGGAAAGCGAAACAAAGGAAGAGACTGAGGCCGTTCCAGATGTGGATGAAGAAAAAACAGAAGAATCTGAACAAGCGACAGCCAATGAAGATTACCCCTTGCCGGAAATCAATTTCCCGACCTTTATTTTTTCGCTTAATTCATCCGCCCTTGTCAATCTGGGCGTTATGGAAGACCCGGCTAGCAATCAGAAAGCCAAGAATTTGCCCATGGCCAAGCAGACCATTGACATACTGGCCATGATGGAAGAAAAAACCCAGGGTAATTTGTCGGATGATGAAGCCAATATGCTTAAAACCATGCTGTATGAACTGAGAATGCTCTATGTAAAGGAAAGTCAGTAAGCTAAAGTGAGCGTTTCAAATTTTATACCGCTTGTCATAATAATGTTCCGAAAATAGGATGGCGACATAAGGGTTTGTAGCAGAAAAACGGTCCTCAATCGGAACGTTTTTCCGACAACCCCTATAAGATAATTGGATTTAGCTATAAGCTTTTGGCCCATAAATGAAGATTCTTTCACCCGCAAAAATTAATTTGTTTCTTCACGTCACGGGTAAACGGCCTGACGGGTATCATGAACTCGTGACCCTCATGAGTTGTATCAGTCTGTATGATGTGATGACATTTGATTTTGAAGCGCCGGGAATTTCAGTTCGATGCGGTAGTCCAAACGTGCCGGACAATGAGGCCAATCTGGCATTCAAGGCTGCAAGCCTGTTTTATGATAGGTTGTCGGCAGTGCCGGGGGCAGCCATCGGATCTGGCGGGGTGTCCATTTTCATAGAAAAGCATATCCCTGTGGCGGCAGGGCTGGGCGGCGGGAGCAGCAATGCGGGACGGACGTTGCTACAACTCAATCAATATCATGGATGGCCTTTTTCGGCAGTGGAAATGAATCGTATGGGGCTTGCCATAGGTGCTGATGTGCCTTTTTTTCTTCAGGAAAAGCCCGCTGTGGCAACTGGAATCGGAGAGAGCCTCAAGGTCTACAGTGGACTACAGGTCTTGCCGATTGTGGTGGCGTGTCCGGATATTCCTGTTTCCACGGCAGCCGTATATAAAAAACTGAATTTAGGATTGACAAAGTGTGGAAAAAAACTTAAAAATTTCTTTTCTGACAAGTCGGCATTCAATGTCGATCAATATTTGTGTAATGATCTCGAGACAGTGGCAATTCCGAAATATCCCGTAATATCGGATATTAAAAGACAACTGTTGCAACTGGGGGCCCATGGCGCATTGATGTCAGGCAGTGGCCCGGCGGTTTTCGGAATCTATTCGGATTTACGCAAAGCCAGACGTGCGTGCGAACTGTTGTCAGAACATCATCGGTGGCGGCTGTTTGTGGCTGAGACCGTGATATGAACCGGGACTGAGCGATTTTTCCCGAAGAGGTGTGCCGAAATCTTGATGGAGAAGGGTTCGCAAAAAATACAGGCATACCCGTGGATCTGTCGAGGCTTTTTGCGAACCCTCGATCCGTAAGAGATCGGTGCAGATCGAGATAAAAATCACTCAATTCAGGTTGAAGATAGTGATGGGGCGTCGTCAAGCGGTAAGACACAGGACTTTGGTTCCTGCATTCGGAGGTTCGAATCCTCCCGCCCCAGCCATGACGCGGAATCGTTCAAATCCGGCTGAGGAAGTTACGAAAAACCGAAAGGTAAAAGATTGAGATCCATATTGAAGTCTCAGATTTCAGGAGAACCATGACAGAACCTCTGATATTTTCGGGCAATTCGAACCCGGTACTGGCAAAACGGATTTGCGACTATCTTCAGATGCCATTGGGTGGTGCCAAGGTCGCGACGTTCAGTGACGGCGAAGTACAGATTGAGATCGATGAGAACGTGCGGGGAAAAACCGTCTACGTCGTTCAATCCACATGCCGTCCAGTCAATGACAATTTGGTTGAGTTGCTGATGATGCTGGATGCGCTAAAGCGCTCATCGGCGCATCGAATTGGTGCGGTCATCCCCTACTTCGGGTATGCCCGGCAGGATAAAAAGGTCGCCCCACGTGTACCTATCAGTGCCAAGCTCGTGGCGGATCTCATCGAAACCGCTGGTGCGAGCAGGGTGATCACGATGGATTTACACGCGGGGCAGATCCAGGGATTTTTCAGCATTCCCGTGGACAATCTTTTTGCCGCGCCCGTATTGATCAACTATATAAGAAAAAATTTCAATGACAATCTGGTGGTCGTCTCCCCGGATGCCGGTGGTGTTGAAAGAGCCCGGGCATTTGCAAAGCGCCTGACGGCTGATCTCGCTATCATTGATAAAAGACGAACAGCGCCCAACGTTGCCAAAGCTATGGCTGTAATCGGAAACGTGAAAGATAAAGTCGCGATTATACTGGATGATATGGTGGATACGGCAGGCACGTTGACGCAAGCGGCCGAAGCTATCATCAGAGAGGGCGCCCAGGAAGTTCACGCATGTTGTGCACATCCGGTACTTTCCGGCCCGGCCATAGACAGGATCAATGCGTCGTCGCTCAAGAGTCTCGTTGCGACAGACACGATTCCCTTGAGTGGCAAAGCGGAAAACTGTGATAAATTGAAAATATTGACAATTTCTGAAATCGTAGGAGAAGCGATTATTCGAAGCTTCACAGGCGATTCCGTAACATCTTTGTTTGTATAAAAGGAGGATATTTCTTGGAAAAGATTGAATTGAAGGTAACGGTACGAAAAACAGTGGGGGATGGTGCCGCAAAAGAACTCCGGCGGGAAGGGTTGATTCCTGCCATACTCTATGGGCCCAAGGCAGAACCGGTCATGCTCTCGGTAATGACAAAAGAGCTCGAAACCATCTTGGTGACATCCAATATCGGACAGGTTCTGCTCAATTTGCTGATCCAGAATGGGAAGCAGCAGTCAAGGACGGCCATGATCAAGGAGTTGCAGACACAACCGATATCCGGTAATCTGCTGCATGTGGATTTTTATGAAGTGGCCATGGATCAAAAGATTAAAATCAGCATTCCGGTTGTGACCACAGGCCAGGCAGCCGGTGTCGAGGAAGGTGGCGTGCTTCAGCTTGTTCGACATGAAGTGGAAATCTTCTGCTTTCCGAACAACATTCCAGAGTCACTGGAGGTGGATGTCACCGATATGAATATCGGAGACTCCAAGCATATCGATGCCGTCTCCATCGATGAGTCATTTGAACTGGCTGACGAGTCCAACTTTACACTTGTAACGGTCTTGAGTCCGAAAGCCGAAGAAGAAGAAGAGGTAGAAGAGGTAGAAGAAGGAGAAGAAGGAGAAGAAACCGAAGCGGAAACAGCTGAGGGCGAGGAAGAGCCTGGCAGCGCCGAATAAATGTCTGACAGGACACTACATGTTGTTGCAGGGTTGGGGAACCCCGGTGACAAATATGGTGGAACCCGTCACAATGTGGGTTTCTTTGTGATCGATGCCCTGTCATCTGAATATTCGATTCCGCTTGACAGACGAAAATTCGATGCGTTCTATGGGCGGGGTTCTGTAAAGGGTGAGGAGGTCGTCCTTATCAAGCCCCAGTCATATATGAACAGAAGCGGCATTCCCATTTGCCAGTTTATGGACTATTTTGAAATATCACACAGGAATATGTTGGTTATTCATGACGACATTGACCTTGTTTATGGCAGGATAAAAATAAAAGCGAAAGGAGGG
>JASJGV010000302.1:0-5412 GCA_033791325.1 Desulfobacterales bacterium
AGAATCCTGATGGCCTACAGTGGCGGTCTTCATCATATCCAGGCTCCGGGCCAGCTGATACCCCGTTTGTTTAAAACAGTTCAGATGCGCCTCGAAAGCATCGATATTCAGCAATACCGGGAAAGACTCCTTTTGCATGGCGGTTACAAGGATTTCAAGACCGCAGTTATAAAGGATTTTGAGTTCCGAAGAGATCATTTCTGCCCTGCTTAAAACCGCTCTCATACTCTTTCTTACATTCCTGATTGACCTGGGCGAGTGTGTGTATTAATTTCCGAGTATACGAACAGTGGTCTGCGTCAGGCAATAATATTTGGGTCTTCTCCCTGTTTATACCGCTTGTCATAAGAATGTTCCGAAAACAGGATCGCGGTATAAGGGTTTGTAACAGAAAAACGGTCCTCTATCGGAACGTTTTTCTGACAACCCCTATAGTTGGGAGAAAGGGTTCAGTTGGATCAACTCTTTTAGAGATGATCCAAACATTTGATAACGTGGTTATCGTGAACCTCAAGTTGGGTTGTTTGACGGTCTTCTGTTGGGATAACTTGCGCTTTAAAGATAACCGCATTTGGTAATATTATGATTCAAGTAGAAAACCTGCAAAAAGGATTTGCCGGGCAAAAACTCTTTGATGGTGCCAATTTCAAAATAGGTAATAGAGAGCGGGTCGGTCTGGTGGGTAGAAACGGCCATGGGAAAACAACCCTCTTTCGGATGATTATGGGGGAAGAAACCTGCGATGAAGGTGCCATAACAAGACCCAAAAATTATCAGATTGGTTTTGTTCGGCAATTGTTGGCTTTCACGGAGAGTACGGTTCTGGAAGAGGGAATGAAAGGACTGCCTGCCGACAGAAAACATCACCATTGGGAAGTGGAAAAGATTCTGGCGGGCTTGGGCTATTCTCAAAAAGATATGCAGCGTCACCCTGGAGAATTTTCCGGTGGATTTCAGGTGCGCCTCAATCTGGCCAAGGCCATTGTTTCAGAGCCCGATCTCCTGTTGCTCGATGAACCGACAAACTATCTGGATATCACCTCCATACGCTGGATTGAGAACTATCTCGTTAAGTGGCCCCATGAAATCATGCTCATAACCCATGACCGGGGATTTATGGACAAAGTGGTGACCCATGTTCTGGGAATTCATCGGAAAAAAATTCGGAAAATACCCGGCAATACAGAAAAGTACTATACCCAGATAGCACAGGATGAAGAGGTCTATGAGAAAACACGTCAAAACGATGAGCGTCGTAAAAAGGAGATCAATCAATTCATATCGCGTTTCAGAGCAAAGGCACGGCTCGCAAACATGGTGCAGTCGAGAATAAAAACCATCGAAAAAATGGAGAAAAAAGATAAGCTCGATCGGCTGAAAAACCTGGAGTTTTCGTTTCGTAATAAACCTTTCCGGGGTAAACATGTACTGCATGTTGAACGCCAGTCTTTCTCATACGATTCAAAAAATTCTTTGATAAAGGATCTGAGTTTTTCCGTGAATGCAGGTGACCGAATCTGCATTGTCGGAAAGAATGGCAAGGGGAAAACAACCTTGCTGAAAATCCTTGCAGGGGTTCTGAAGTCCGATTCAGGAAGCATTATCTACAATCCGAATATCGATATCGGGCTTTTTGAGCAAACCAATGTACAATCTCTCATTGCAACACGAACGGTTGAAGAAGAAATTGCATACGCGCATGAAGAGGTCGATCGACAGAGGAGTCGAGATATTTGCGGCGCCATGATGTTTGAGGGCGATGCCGCACTCAAAAAAATTGGCGTCCTGTCCGGCGGAGAAAAGAGCCGGGTTCTTCTAGGGAAACTTCTGGCTGTTCCTGTGAATCTGCTACTCCTGGATGAACCCACCAACCATTTGGATATGGACTCGTGTGATGCGCTTCTCGCGGCGCTGGACGGATTTGAGGGTACGGTGATCATTGTAACACACAACGAGATGTTCCTGCATGCCCTGGCGGATAGACTTGTTGTATTCCAAAACGAACAGATCAATATCTTTGAAGGAAGTTATCAGCAATTTCTCGATAAAGAGGGGTGGAGCGATGAGCTCGATGAGAAAGGGGATATATCAGGAACATCGGAAGATATGCCAGCCTATGCCAAATTATCGAAGAAAGATATTCGCCGAAAGCGATCTGAGATTGTTGTGGAGAAAAGTCGAAGAATAAAGCCACTGGAGAAGCGAATCAAGAAGGCAGAGGAAGACATCGACATTCAGGAAAAAAAGATTGATGTTCTTAATGAGGCAATGATAGATGCCTCACAATCGAGTGACGGTAGAAAAATAGCTGAGATATCTCAGCAGATTCATAAAGGCCAGGGTAATGTTGAGAGTCTTTTTGCCGAGATGGAACAACTCTATCATGACAAAGAACAGGCTGAATCCTATTATAATAACAAACTGCTAGAGATAGAGCCCTCAAGGGAGAATTTGCAATGAATGGATTGATAATTAGATGGCTGACGCTGACGGCAGCGATAATCGTTGCATCATATATGATCGACGGCATCAGGGTTACAGGTGTTTTCTCGGCCTTTTTTGCTGCAGCGGCTCTAGGAATATTTAATGCATTCTTTCGTCCCATTGCCCTGATACTGACCCTGCCGGTCAATATATTAAGTTTGGGGTTATTTACTTTCATCATCAATGCCGTCATGCTCAAGCTATCTTCCGCTATCATACCTGGTTTTGATGTTTACGGCTTTTGGGCATCGGTGTGGGGCGCGTTTCTCATCAGCATCACTAGCTGGTTACTCAACTCCTTTATTGGGGGGCGGGGAACAGTGGAGTACATCAATTTAAGGAACAAAGGTGGAAATAGATGGGAATGAGGCGAAGCATGGTTGCCTGTTTACTTTTTGCTTGCATCGAACCGCCTAATAGGTTAACTACAATAGAAATGTTCTTTGCTAAAAGCCCATGCAGCAAAGTCATAAACAGGACGAGTAGTCGCATTATATTCAGTTGATCCGAAACCGAATACTCGGATAGAACTTCTCCCCCCGTACAGTTACACAGATAATTAATCGCTTGGTGGTTGGACCTTAACATTAGCCAATCTTCAAACGTTGTTGTCGATAGTGCCGAAAAATTCCCGAATTCTCCAACTTAATCAAGGCGAAACCGGCTTTGTCAAAAATTAATGCTTCTATCACCCTTAACATGGAGGTAAACAGGTATGAAGAAACTCACTGAGGATTTAAAATTTGTTAAAAAAGAGATCAATGCATTATCCAATAAGATTGAGCAATTGTCCAAAAAAGCAGTCAAACTTATTAAAGCAGCGGCTGATAAAAAAGTAAACGCCAAGGCAGTGCCTAAGAAAAAAGTGATTAAAAAAGCAAAAGCTGCCTCCGTAGCGGCAGGGACCAAGAAAAAAGTCGTAAAAAAAGTAAAGACAGCTCCAGCAAAGAAAACGGTTAAAAAGAAAGTCGCAAAAAAGGTTGCAGCACCCAAAAAAGCGTCAGCCAAAAAAACAGCTAAAAAAGCCACCAAGAAGCCTGTTAAGAAACAAGCAGCGTCGGCCACGCCTACCAATAAGGTTCTCACCCTCATGAAGCGTTATAAAAAGGGAATCGCCATTTCCAAGCTAAAGGAACGGTCAGGTCTCAACGATAAGCAGATCAGCAACATTCTTCACAGGGCAAGTAAAGAAGGGAAGATAAAGAGAGTCGCCAGGGGCATTTACCAGTTGACGTAAGCCCTATATTTTATGAAACTAGTGCTATCTCTTTTAGCTCTTGTCTATTTTTTGTTGCCCTATGATTTCTTTCCCGACGTTATTCTCGGGTGGGGATGGATAGACGATCTTGTCATTATCTATTTTCTGTGGCGGTTTTTCTACAGAGGTAAAGGATGGTTTTATCGTCAACCACAAGGTGGCGGGCAATCCAGTGAACATACCAGCAGGAAAAGATCACCGGCTACCAACGGTGACGGGCCAAATGACCCCTATGATGTACTCCAAATCCCCAGAGGGGCATCACAGGAAGAAATAAAGACAGCATACAAGCACCTTGCCGGAAAGTACCATCCGGACAAGGTGATTCATCTGGGAGAAGAGTTTCAGTCCTTGGCAGAAGTGCGTTTCAAGGAAATTCAAACAGCATATCAAAAGCTGTCTGTCAAGGGCAAGCAAGAATAGCTGTTAGATATTTTATGGCTGGCCACTACTTTACTTCCTGTCAGCATGGCTCCTAATTTCTTTTAAGCTCAAAGCTCTTGAGAATACCAGTACCTCGTCGATAATTCCTTGGAATGGATAACGCACCGTCGATGCCCATAGCGGGCGTTTCCGGCATGTCAATACGATCCCCGGGGGTTCTGAACTGCCGTGCATCACCAAACATTCCCGCCACAGCAGTCGTTGTCAGTTGAATGCTGTGGTGCTGATGGGGGCTGAAATCATGCAACATGCCATCGGGTGTTCTCAAATAAAAACGCGGATTAAACCAGCCCCTGGTCTATCATCGCATCCACAACCTTGACAAAGCCGGCAATGTTGGCTCCGTTCACATAATTTCCCGGCGTGCCGTATTGTTCTGCTGTTTCCTGGCAGGTTTTATGGATATTCATCATGATCGTTTTCAGGCGGTTGTCCACCTCCTCGCGGCTCCAGGAAATCCGCATGCTGTTTTGGGTCATTTCGAGACCAGACACGGAAACGCCACCGGCATTGGCTGCTTTTCCCGGGCCGTAAAGAAGATTGTTTGCAAGAAATATTTCAATCCCCTCGGGAACCGTCGGCATGTTGGCGCCTTCGCTGACAAGATAGACACCGTTATTGACCAGGTTCTGGGCATCTTTTGCATTAATTTCATTCTGGGTTGCACTGGGAAATGCACAGGATGCTTTATGATCCCAGAGGGGGTTAAAATCCAGGGATGGATCGACGGGGAAGTACTTTGCTGATGAAAACTTTTCAGCATACTCTTTAACGCGTCCCCGTCTTACATTTTTCAATAGGGTCAAAAAGGCAAGTTTCTCCCGGTCGATTCCTTCTTCATCATAGATATAGCCGGAGGAATAAGAGCAGGTGATAACCGTGCCCTCCAGATCGATGATTTTCTCGATGGTATACTGAGCGACGTTCCCGGAGCCGGAAACCACGCAGATCTTGCCTTCCAGGGTCTCCTGTCTTGTTGCCAGCATTTCAGAGGCAAAGTAGACCGATCCATAACCGGTGGCTTCCGGTCGTATAAGACTTCCCCCCCAGTTGAGGCCCTTTCCGGTCAATACCCCTGTAAATTCATTGCAAAGCTTTTTATACATGCCGAACAGATACCCGATTTCTCTTGCACCCACACCAATGTCTCCTGCCGGCACGTCGGTATTGGGCCCGATGTAGCGGGAGAGTTCGCTCATGAAGCTCTGGCAGAAGCGCATGATCTC
>JASJGV010000303.1:0-3277 GCA_033791325.1 Desulfobacterales bacterium
CCTTATCGCGTGTACTGCGTTATCTTCTTCCGACCTTCCTCGCCCATCTTCTGCAGCTTCTCGAAATACGGAATCACGGCCGTAAAGAGCTGCAGGATAATCGAAGCGCTGATGTACGGCATGATGCCCAGGGCAAAAACAGACAACCTCTCCAGAGCACCACCGGAAAACATGTCGAACAAACCCAGCAGGGTTCCTTGCGCTTTAGCAAAAAATGAAGCCAGCGCAACGGTATCTATACCGGGGGTGGGCACATGCACACCGATCCGGTAAACCGTTAAAAGCGCTAGGGTATATAAGATGCGCTTTTTAAGCTCTGGGATCTTGAAGATGTTCTGGAATCCGCTACCTATCATTATACGACCTCTACGTTTCCGCCAGCAGCTTCGATTTTCTGTTTTGCATTTCTGCTTACTGTGTTCACCTTGATGGTCAACGGATAATCAATGTCGCCGTATCCAAGAAGCTTGATACCATCGCGCGCGCCCTTCACGAGGCCACAACCCACCAGAGCGGTTTCGTCAACCACACTTCCGCTATCAAATCGTTTCAGGTCTCGAATATTTATCGTCACGATTTTCTTGCTGAAAATATTGGTAAATCCACGTTTGGGCAGTCTTCTATGAATCGGCATCTGTCCGCCCTCGTACCCGGGCCTGACACCACCGCCTGAACGGCTGTTGTATCCCTTGGTGCCGCGACCGGCGGTTTTCCCGTTTCCGGATCCGACACCCCGGCCTTGTCTATTCTTGGATTTTTTCGATCCGGCTGCCGGAGAGAGTTCATTTAATTTCATCGCTGTTCTCCTCAACCTTGACTAAGTGTGAAACAGCATTGATCATGCCTCGAATGGAGGGTGTATCCTCAAGCTGAACCGTTCTGTTCATTTTTCTGAGCCCCATCCCGTACAACACCCTGCGGTGTTTTTCAGGCCTGCCTATCATACTTTTAACCAGCGTTATATTCAATTTGTCGACCATGTATTCTTCCTCGATTTATAAATCTTCAACAGAAATTCCCCGCCTGGCGGCGACCTGCTCGCGGGTTTGAAGCTGCTGAAGTCCCTCGATTGTCGCTTTGACAATATTGTGGGGATTGTGAGAGCCCAGGCACTTGGTAAGAATATTCTGTACGCCGGCTGCTTCCAAAACGGCCCGGACAGCACCGCCTGCAATCACACCGGTACCTTTGGAGGCAGGTGCTAAAAGCACCTTGCCGGCGCCGTATCTTCCGACAACCCGAAAGGGGATTGTCCCTTCAATCAGCGCCACCTGGGACATATTCTTTTTCGCCTTTTCAACGCCTTTCCGTATGGCTTCCGGGACTTCCCCGGCCTTTCCAAGACCATACCCGACATTTCCATCACCATCGCCAACAACGACAATGGCACTGAAACTGAACCTGCGGCCGCCCTTGACAACCTTGGCTACACGGCTGATATGCACAACCTTATCAATTAATTCGTTTTCTTCCTTATTTTGTCTGAACAAGGGTCTGCCTCCTTACATTATCATTTCCAGCGATTAGAACATCAGCCCTGCATCTCTGGCACCTTTTGAAACAGCTTTTACGCGGCCGTGATATTGAAATCCGTTCCGGTCAAAGACTACCTTTTTAACGCCTTTCTCGATCGCTCTCTCTCCCAGAATCTTGCCAATATGTTCTGCCGCTGCAACCTTACTTTCAAATTTTGGCTGATCCCTGACAACTTTCTCCATACTGCTCGCAGCCGCCAGTGTACACCCGCTGACATCGTCGATCAATTGCGCAGAAATATGCTTTGAACTTCGGAATACACTTATGCGTGGTCTCTGGTCCGTGCCGCCCGAGTGTTTTCTGATCCGTTTCTTTCTTTTCAACCGTGCTAATTTGCTTGGATTTGTTGCGCCCATTTTATCGTCCTAAGTAATTTTCAGTTATTTGGTTCCGGTTTTTCCTGCTTTTCTCTGAACATACTCTTCTGCATACTTGATGCCTTTCCCCTTATAGGGTTCAGGTGGTCTCAGCTGCCGGATTGATGCTGCGGTACGCCCCAGCAGTTCCTTGTCGATGGCAAAAAGCTTCACTATATTGTTCTTTTCCGATGTAGCTGATACACCTTCCGGTAAATCAAACATTATCGGATTGGAAAAACCAAGATTAAATACGATGCTTTTGCCTTTTAGTTCGGCACGATAACCAATGCCATTGATTTCAAGAACTCTCTCGAAACCGGTGCTGACACCCGTCACCATATTCGCAACCAGACTTCTCGTCAATCCCTGCAGTGCGCGGTTTTCCCTGTTTTCATCGAGCATCGTGACATGAATGATATTGTCCCCTATCTCCAAATCAATGGCCCGATGAATTTCTCTAGTAAGGCTTCCCTTGTCACCTTGGACGGTCAGCACTTTATCTTTGTAGCTAATTTTTGCTTTATCTGGAACCGGAATCGGTTTTTTCCCAACTCGAGACATGGGTTAACCTCCACTGTCGCCTAACATTTTATGAGACTTCGTTAACGTCCTTGAATGGAATTCTTTTATCATCACAACGTCTACCAGACATTGCAGATAATTTCTCCACCAATATTCTTTTCCCTGGCATGTTTGTCCGTCATAATCCCTTTTGACGTCGATAAAACGGCAATACCCAATCCATTGTAAACCGGTTTGATGTCCTTGCCCTTCATATATACCCTTTTACTCGGTTTACTCACACGATCTATGCGAAGTATCGAGTGCTCCTGTTTTTCGTTATATTTCAGGTAAACCCGCAGTACGCCTTGTTTGTCATCCTTTAAAAATTTATAGTTGCGGATATAGCCTTCGTCTTTCAGTAGTTTTGCCAATTCGTATTTCATCTTGGAACCGGGTATGTTGACACTATTGAATTTTGCCTTGCCGGCATTCCGAACCCTGGTCAGCATATCGGCAATTGGATCGCTCATCGCCATTTTCTTCTCCTATCTCTCTTAACCCATCAAGCTGTATGTTAGTGTAAAATGAAGATTTCGATGTCCACCATCAAAACCCTTCTACTTACCAGCTCGACTTTATAACACCTGGTAGTTTTCCCTGTGATGCAAAGTTACGAAAACAGATTCTGCAAATACCGAATTTTCGAATAAAAGCACGGGGCCGGCCACAAATAGGGCATCTGTTATACTCCCTAACCTTGAATTTCGCTTTTGCGGCCGCTTTTTTTCTTAGCGCTGTTTTTTCCAAATCATCCACCCACGTCAGTAACATTCGATACGTGTTATGGATCGCATCAGTCAAAACTTAATTTTTTAAAG
>JASJGV010000304.1:0-4354 GCA_033791325.1 Desulfobacterales bacterium
CTCCTCTTTCTCACCTCTCAGTCTCTCGTCACCGTTTACGACAGGCAAAATGGACAAATTGGATTTGCTTCGTCTGTGAATTGCCCTAGTGGTCAAGAATAGAACCATTTTGTTTATGTGCTGCTTGGGATTCAGCCGTTCCTGTCCTACCGCATTACCGTCGGTCTGTTCTGGATGCTGGCCTTTCTTATTTTCACCTGCTTTTTTATTTCCAACATCCACCTTTCTGTAAACGGCCATGAAACCGGGGAATTTGATGTTCGAACCGGCTGTCGTGAATAGGTAGGAACCAGACCGGATACCGATCGAAAGAGTGTCGATGAGCGCCTGTTTCATCTGGGATGCAACAAATCGATTCCAGATAAGACGATAGATGACATATTGATCTTTGGAAAGGAAGGCTTTCAGCTTGTCGGGTGTATGGCTTACGGACGTGGGTCTGATGGCTTCGTGAGCATCCTGGACTTTTTTTCGGTTTTTAAAAAAGCGGGGTTTCTCCATGCTGTATTCCGGGCCGTAGGTTTCCCGAATAAACGTCAGTGCTTCTTCAGCGGCCTCGCTGGATATCCGCGTGGAGTCCGTACGCATATAGGTGATGAGACCTACGGGTTCACCGCCTTCAAGTTCGATACCCTCGTAAAGCTGCTGCGCCAGCATCATGGTCTTCTTGGCTGAAAACCTGAGCTTCTGGATCGATTCCTGTTGCAGCTTGCTCGTGATGAAAGGAGGCAGGGGGTTTCTCTTTTTGGTTTTGTTGGAAACGGATTCCACCAGAAAAGGGGTCTCTTTCAGAGATTCCAGTATAGTGGATGCTTCTCCTTCATTTTTTATCTTGATTTTCTGTTTGCCAAACTTGGTCAGTTTGGCTTCGAAAGGCGGAGGGGCGGCTCCTTTCAGGTGAGCGGTGATCGACCAGTACTCCTCGGGTTCAAATGCCTGAATCTGACGTTCCCTCTCACAGATAATTCGAACAGCTACCGATTGGACGCGCCCGGCGCTCAAGCCGCCCTTGACCTTACGCCACAAAAGAGGGGAAATCTGGTACCCGACCAGACGATCCAGAATCCGTCGCGCTTTTTGTGCTTCGTATTTGTTCTTATTGAGCGGTTCCGGTTTCTGAATTGATTCAAGAATTGCATTACGGGTCAATTCGTGAAACAAAACCCGGTGAAAGATTCTGCCCTTTTTTTTCAGAACCTCTGATGCGTGGAAAGCGATCGCTTCGCCTTCCCTGTCCGGGTCGGGCGCCAGGTAGACCTCCTGGGTGTCACCAGCCGCTTTTTTCAGGGCCGCTGTAACTTTTTGCTTGCCGGGTATCAGTCGATATTGCGGTTTGAAACCATCGTCGATATCTATCCCCAACTCTTTTACGGGTAGGTCCTTGATGTGTCCGACGGTTGCGGCAACATTGTAATCTTCCCCCAGGTATTTTTTGATGGTTTTAACTTTTGTCGGCGATTCTACTACAACCAGTGGTTTTGAACTCACGGAATTCCTCTTTTTATCTATTGTTTGGTCTTAATATAAAATAACTTGCCCGGGTCCTGCTGTACGACACCTTTCAATTCAAGACACAGCAGGGTGCTGGACAGATCCGAAGAAGCCATACCCAGTTTTCGAGTCAGATCGTCAATGTGAAGTGGATAATGATCCAATGCATGCAACACAGATGTTTCCACGGGTGAAAGGGCTGGTTTGGGTACTGTGTTCCCATCCAGGAGACTGCTGTCTTCCGGCACGGAAGGGTCAATCCATTGTGATATCTCATCCATGATATCTCCAGCTTGCTCCACCAGTTTGGCTCCCTGTTTTATGAGCGTGTGGGTGCCGGTGCTTTTAAATGAATTGACACTTCCGGGCACGGCAAACACCTCCCTGTTTTGCTCTGCAGCCAAACGGGCGGTGATGAGTGACCCACTGCGTAAGGTTGCTTCAACAACGACGGTTCCCAGCGACAGACCGCTGATGACCCTGTTGCGCATCGGGAAGTGGTGTGCTTCCGGCTCAGCGTTGAGCGGGAATTCCGAAATCACCGCACCGGTTTCAGCAATACGGTGAAAGAGCTTTTCATTTTCTCTCGGGTATATTTTATCAAATCCACTTCCCAGGACGGCAATGGTCTTGCCATGCGCCATTAAGGCACCCTCATGGGCAGCGGTATCGATGCCGCGGGCCATACCGCTTACAATGGTTAATCCAAGGGACGCCAGGTCACGACCCAGGCGCTGGGTGGTTTCAAGACCGTACTGTGTGGCATTCCGGGACCCCACGATGGATATGTTTTGCTGTGTTGCTGAAATGCAACCATACACATACAGGTAAGGCGGTGGATCTGGTATCTCAAGCAGGAGGGCAGGGTAGTCGGTATCGGTAAGGGTCAGGATTTTGATACCCTTTTGTTGTATCGTTGTAAGTTCTTTTTTGACGGATTCAGGTAAGGTATGGCGCTTGATAGCAGTGATAAGCCTGTCCGACAACCCCTCCACCTGCAGCAATTTCTTGCGCGGTGCATGAATGGCATTTTCAGGGGAGTGAAAAACATCGATGAGCCGCCTGTAAAGCAGGTTACCGACACCCGGCGTACTTTTCAATCGAAACCATGGGATTAGATTTTCCATAAGCCGGGCGTTCCTCTTGGCGTGGCGGCACCGATATGTCCAATGTCGTCACATGGGGATGCTACGCTCGTTGACGTTTTTGCCAGGCTAGGAGAATCGGGCTGGCGACAAATATGGAGGAATATGTCCCGACCAATACGCCAACAATCATGGCAAAGGCAAAATCATGAATGATACTGCCGCCGAAAATGAATAAAGTGACCAGAACAATGAGTGTTGTCACCGATGTTAGAATGGTTCTGCCGAGTGTCTCATTGATACTTTTATTCAATATGAAATCGAGTCGTCTTTTATGATGTTTTCGAAGGTTTTCCCGTATCCTGTCAAATACGATAATGGTGTCGTTGAGTGAATATCCGATAATGGTCAGCAGCGCTGCGATAATCGGCAGGGTAAACTCTTTGCCAAATATGGAAAACAGGCCAATGGTAATCGTGACGTCGTGGATCAGCGCCACAACGGCCCCCATGGCATATTTCAGTTCCAGAAACCAGAATAGAACCAGCGTAACCAACAGTGCGCCGGCCATGAGCACTGGTATACTGACCGCGAATATTTGCAGGATATAGACAGCAAACATAAGCGCGCCGGCCATGACACCGCTGAGCATCCACTTGAGTTCGAATCTGCCTGAAATATAGATGGTGATAAACAGAAGCGCAAAAAACATGGCCAACAGGGCTTTTTCCCTTAAATCTTTTCCGACCTGGGGCCCCACCATTTCAACACGGCGAATTTCAACCTTGCCACCGGTTTCTGCTTTAAGAACCTCTTCTATTTTAAGGGATACATCCTCTGAAATAGATGCAGAGCCCTCTGCTCTGACAAGAAATTCATAGTCCGCTGCATCCCCGAACTCCTGGACGGAAGATATGCCGATGTCCAGGTTTTCGAGTCCGGTCTTAATGTCAGCTATCTGGGTTGGAGCGTCAAATTTTATCTGGATGAGCATTCCGCCGGCAAAATCGATGCCGTATTTAGGGCCGTGATGTATGATCAGCGAGATGATTGTCATCAGGATCATCGCCGCAGATACGACAAAGGCAATATACCTTCTGGCGATAAAGTTGATATTGATATCGGGTTTTACGAACTGCATAGTTGCATCCTTATATTGTCGTTAATGTCACTTTTCCCCAATGTTGCAACGACCGGGTACAAATGAATATGAAAAGAAAGCATTAATTAAATGCTGACGCTTTTTATCTTTCGGTTGATCAGCAGGTAGTCAAAAATAAGCCGCGATAAAACAAGTGCTGTAAACAGACTCGCCAGTACTCCCAGGCTTAGTGTCACAGCGAACCCTTTTACCGGTCCTGTACCGAATTGAAAGAGAACAAGTGCTGCGATCAAGGTCGTCACATTGGCATCCAGAATAGTAAGTGTGGCTCTGCTGTAACCGGCGTCGACGGCAGCCCGAGGCGTTTTGCCCAGATTCATCTCTTCCCGGATACGCTCGAATATCAATACGTTGGCATCAACGGCCATGCCGATGGTAAGGATGATACCGGCAATGCCGGGCAGGGTAAGGGTTGCCTGAAAAGCAGCCAGGCCGCCCGTGATGATTACGAGGTTGAGCATCAATGCCCAATCGGCGATAATACCCGATCCTTGATAATGAATGATCATGAATAACATGACCAGTATGCCGCCGACACACATGGACATCAGACCCTTGCGTATGGAGTCGGCACCGAGAGAAGGACCCACTGTTCTTTCTTCAAGGATATTTACAG
>JASJGV010000305.1:0-4138 GCA_033791325.1 Desulfobacterales bacterium
TGTGCAAACCCATGACAACGCAGAAATCGTTATCCCAAACTCAGATCTTATTACAGGTCAGGTGACCAATTGGACACTTGCTGAACGGCGTATCAGGGTAAAAATTTCTGTTGGTGTAGCCTACGGAACCGACACGACAAAGGTGCTAAAAATTTTATTGGATTGTGCCGATGAGAGCCCCATCGTCCTATCAAAGCCTGCTCCATCGGCGCTGTTTCTTTGTTTTGGAGAAAGTTCACTTGATTTTGAACTTCGGGTCTGGATTGCGGAATTTAATGATAGGAGAGTCGTTCAGAGCGAACTCAACCAGGATATAAATCACGAACTAAAGACGGCTGGAATTAAAATCCCCTTTCCTCAAAGAGACCTGTATATACGCAATATAGATGATGATCCTACCCCAAAAAAATGGAGCCCAAGTTAAGCCGCATTTTATTGAGACTGGATTTGGGCACCCAACTTTTAATAATGATAAAGTCTATCTGCCAGCGATCTAAAAATCACTTTAAATCGCTGGCAAAAAAATCAATAATAGATGATAAAATTAAATTTCTGAAAGCTCAGAGGCTTTCACCTCCATCGTTTCCGGCAGTGTAATGTCAAACACAACCTTGTGTAATTGGTCTTGGGTGAATTTGAACTTTCCCTTGTCTTCATATTCACGGTTAACTGGCATCCCTTCATCTCTTCCAATGTCGAAGGTTTCATGAGCAGTATAAGCGCCGTATACGGTGGCTTTAATATCCATTTCCCCCACCTTTTTATCATTGATAAAGAGTTCAACCAAAGAAGGACCGTTTAATACGGCTTCTTTCATGGTATGTTTAAGTGTAATTTTTAAATCCCCATAAGGAATCTTTACACCCTTAAAATCATGCCAGTACAGGCCCAGTGTTGAATAGCTATAGCGTAGTTTTCCGTCCATGATGAACAATGCCTGGCCGCCCATTCGTTCACCCAAAGCATATATAACGCCTTCGGTAGATTTATCCGCTGTTATATAGGCATTTACTTCATAATTTACAGATTTGATAAATGGTCCCGCAAACTCGGGGACACGATACACATTGGTAGTTAGTTCCCAATGACTTTTGGCGACTGCTGCCGGATTTGATTCAGGTTGCAGGATCCTACCCATAGACCCCCCAACAGGGTATACATCGTATTTCTCCGCTTCTTCCCAAAAGATTTTTTCCAGCATTTTTACTTTTTCGGGGTGTTTGGCTGCAAGATTTACCGTTTGCGCAGGATCTTCTTCAATATTATATAATTCCCACTGGGTGTTCAATGGATCAAATTTAGCCAAAGCACTGGGGTCAACAGACCAGGGTATCCTGTAAGGTACTCCGCACAATGTCCAGCCTTCATGGTATACCCCTAAAAATCCGGTCATTTCAAAATACTGGGTGGGGTGGTTGGTTTTCGCATCCGGTTTATCCCAGGCATACACCAGTGACTTGCCGGGCCCTTCAATGACTTTTTGGCCGTTTACATAATCCGGTTGAGGCACGCCGGTCACTTCAAGTATGGTGGGGAAAATATCGGTCACATTCTGAAACTGCCTTCTCCATTCCCCTTTTGCTTTAATCTTTTTTGGATAGCGAACGGCTGTTGCTACAGCGGTTCCGCCAAAGTGGGAAGCAACCTGTTTGGTCCACTGGAACGGTGTGGATGTTGACCAGGCCCAGGCAACTGAAAAATGATTTACCAAATGCGGCCCTCCCCACTCCTCGATGCCGCCATACTCTTCAAGCATCTCCAGTTGTTTTTCCATACTCAGTGGCGGGAACCCGTTTTGCATCAGCAACTCTGATACTGTTCCGGTTGTGGTTCCTTCTGCGGTGGCACCGTTATCTGCAGTCAGGTAGATGACTAAAGTATTATCCAATTCACCCATTTTTTCCAGATGGTCAATGACACGACCAACATGAAAGTCGACGTGTTCCATAAAGGCAGCATTAATTTCCATCTGGCGCGACAGATATGCCCTGCCTTCTTTACTAAAAGAGTCCCAGGCGGGAATGGAGTCCGGACGATCTACCAGTTTTGTATCTTCAGGAACCAGACCTAATTTTTTCTGGCGGGCCAGTACTTCTTTACGATACGCATCCCACCCATGATTGAATTTGCCTTTGTATTTATCTCGCCAGTCTTTAGGCACTTGTAATGGGGCATGTATGGCTCCGGGAGTATAGTATACAAAGAAGGGGTTATCGCGCAGACCTTTCCAGTTATCTATCCACTTAATGGCTTTGTCCGCCATATCGTGTGACAAGTGATACGCTGAACCGTCAGCATTGGTTTTCGGAGTTTCAATAGCGGTTGTGTTTTCATATAATAAAGGGTGAAATTGATTGGTTTCACCACCTAAAAAGCCATAGAAGTATTCAAAGCCCCACATGCCTGTGGGCCATGCATGGAAAGGTCCGACAGGGGATGCTTCTTCCAAGGGCGTATTATGCCATTTACCAAAAGCAGCCGTAGCATAGCCGTTATCTGTAAGAATTTTAGCGATGGATGGGGTCGTGTAATCCATTTGGGAATTGTAGCCCGGATACCCCGATGCAAATTCAGAAATAATGCCGGTGCCAATGGTATGAATATTCTGTCCGGTCAGCAAAGAACCGCGTGTGGGAGAACAGACAGCTGCAGCAGTCATATGTGTGTACCGGATACCTTCATCGCCAATGCGGTCGAATGTAGGGGCTTTCATCACCCCACCATATGAACCGGTATTGGAGTATCCTGCATCATCAAGCATAATGACTAAAACATTGGGTGATCCTTCTTTTGCTTTCTTTGCACCCACAAAATCAGGCTTTGAATCTGCCAGGGTTTTGCCCTGAACCCCTTTCCATTTTTCCAGGGGATAGGGAATTGAGTTGCCATCTTTATCATTTTGGCCGGCTGTTACCTGGCTGCAGAATACGATTAATAAAATGCTGATAACCGATAATACAATTTTTGTTGATTTCATAGGTCCCTCTCAATAAATATGATGTTGATTATAAAATTCATTTAAAACTTATATGCGATCGTGAACGTGCCGTAATCCGATTCAAAGCGATTATCGGCTGTTACGTCATGCATCCACTTGGTCAGGATAGTGAGATTGCCGCCCCCGAATTCAGGTATCCATAAGAAACCAGGGCCGAACCCGAGAGATTCTGATTTGAAATCACCAAGGGTGGCACCGCTTCCGCTGTCGCCTGTTATCTGCCGATAATAATAGCCTTTCAAGCCGATGGAAAAGGTTTCAGATAAAAACTGGTTGACCGTGAAATCAACGTGGAATTCCTTGCCTGTCTTGTAATGGGTGTCATCGTTTTCCGTGTTCACCTGGATGCCCGGTGCAATGGAGACTTCGGTGTTCGTCTCTGTGTTGAACCAGGTTACTGCAACGGCAGTATCGAAGCTCCAGTAGTTTGTTCCAAGGTTGGCAGTTTCGTTGACATCATAGCCCCCGGTCGGGGCAATAATAACCTCGGCAAACTTGAAGCTGAATGCACCAAAATTCCAGTTGAGCTGCAGCGGGATGAAGGCCACGTCACTTATATCAAATGAAGTGTCACTGTCATCGATCGCTCCGATGCCAGGTAAATGTAACTCAGCATTAATGTCGAGATAACCAAAGGGAATGGCTGCGCCTAAGGAGTATCGCCCCCCAAGAAAAGGGGTTTCAAAAGGGTAGATCACGCTGACTAAATTGAGTACGAGATCAAGGTCGAGGTTGAAGTCAAGCTCGCCTCCAAGTAAAGCTATCCCCAAATCACCAGATTGTACAAAAACGGTATTGGAGACAGCAAGACCGGGTGCAGGCACCTGTGCGATCAATGCGTCTCCGACTGTGCCGGGCAGATAGTGACTTGAGCCGCCTTCTGAAGCCTCTGCTCTAACGCCAATTAAAAATAAGAAAGCAACCAAGGAGAGGGCTGCAAAACTCTTATGAATAAAACGACGAAACTTTCTTTTACTCCCAATTAAAGAGAGAGCTCTTTTCATAATTAAATTTTCTTTGACTATCTTTTTTATAATAGAGTTAAAGTGTCTCACATGATACATTTTTGTCTTGCCTTAAAGATAATTTCATGCCATACGATTGCTGGTTATATTTTTTCAAAATTTATTTTAATCTCTA
>JASJGV010000306.1:0-3517 GCA_033791325.1 Desulfobacterales bacterium
CGGGTCAGCAAGTCGAAAAGATACTGTGCGATGCCCATGCCTTGATACTTTTCGTCCACAAAGAAGGCCAGGTCACCAAAGCTGTCTTCTTCATCTCTTCCATACCTTGCTTCAGCGATGATTATTTCCTGCCCGGGTTCATTGATCAGGGCTACTACAGACATTTCATTGTGGTAGTCGACATTGACGTATGTCTGCATTTTATTTTGCGGCTTGGTTTAAACAGGGAAAAAAAATCGACGATATATGGATTGCTTGGAAAATCGGTAAAAAAGGCGACGCATGGCCTCTTCGTCAGACGGTTTGATGGGTCTGAAGCGAACCAACAGATCGTTCTTCATCACGTGTTCGTGAACGGCCTCACTGGGATATAGCCGGGCGCTGTCCGAGAGAAAAATCTGATCCTGAAATATGATCTTTCTTGCTTTGGCATCTTCCACCAGTTTCTTTCTGTCATCCGGATGGGCGATGTCGATCAGTGCCTGGGCTCTTTCTCTGATGGTGCGCCATTTCAGGTTGGCAATGCCATATTCGGTTACAACGGCGTCGATGGATTCACGCATGTGAAATTGATTGCGAAGGTTTCTCATCATGACCACAATATTGGGTTTTCCCTTGGCATTTCTGCTGGGCAGGCCGATAATGTTTCGTCCACCAGGAGACATTTCGGCGCCGGCAAAAAGATCCGCGCTCTTACCGGGTCCCGAAGTGATATCATTTTTACCCGCAGGAAAGCCTATTCGCCCCAGCAGATCCACTTTGTTTGCTTCATTGACCACCACAAAATTAGGGATGCGTCCGATCTGGATGGGATCGAAGACCTGCTCGACGCTCAGAAATTCTACAAGCGGGTTATGGTCCAGCCATTGCATCAAGGCCGGTGTCCCCAATGCGTAGGAGGCAATGGATTTCCCCCGGTACAGGGATTTACGGTAGTTGGTCACGGCCCCGCTTTTCACCAGTTCCATCATGGCGTCTGAGAAATAGGGCGTGTGTATTCCCAGGTGGTGTTTTTGGCTCAGGTGACGGCCGAGGGCTTCGAACAGCGGGCCCACCAGAAAGTTGATACAGTCTTCATCTTTTATCAGCTGGGCAATATTGGCTGCGACCTGGTCGATTACAGGTCTGACAGGTTTATGCTTGAAATAGATGGGTGGTTCGGTTGATTTTACAATAAGGTCAAAATCGGAAATGGATACAATCGTATCCCCAAAGGTAAAGGGGGTTTTGGTATTGATCTCCGCCACGACCAGTTTCGCCTTTTCCATAGCTTCTCTGGCGATGTCCACGGCTACCCCCAGGCTGCAATAGCCGGCTTCATCCGGTGGTGTGATCTGGATAAAAGCCACATCTATCGGGATCCGGTTGGACTTGATGATCTTTGGCAGTTGGGAAATTCTGGCTGGAATGAGATCAATGTTGCTGCTGACAACAGCCTCGCTGGATACCCAGCTGGAGAAAAAGGTTTTCAAGCGGTACTTCCCGTAGCCCATATCGCTCAATGACAAAAAGTTACTGTAGCTTGTCAGTTGGATGAATTCCAGGTCATTTGTATCAGGGAGCCCGGACTCGATGAGACTCTTAATGAGCGTTCGAGGCTCAGCCAGACCACTTCCGAAAAAAATGGTCATGCCAGGCTTGATATGCTGCAATACCTCTTCCGGCGATACCAGTTTGTCTTGCCAGTTACGATCCATTTTTACCTCAAAACTTGGTACGTTCCCTGAAGCGTTTGACGCAGTTGATGTCGATGTCCAGTACCCTGGCAATGTTGAACTTTGCCTCGATGCCCTTGGGCACTCCCGGTAGTGGTGTCAGGACACCGAGCCCTAGGTCAGTACGGACCTCCGTCATGACGATCGGGTCGGTTAATTCGGCAACGGCCACTCCCAGTTTCTCGGCGCCGTATGCTTTGGCTTCCTGAATCCTCATACCCCGGGACATATGCATGCGCGCTACCAGATCTCCGGCAGCCCGCATTCCGCCTATTCCCGAGGCATGCGCATGTGTAATCGCCATGGCAATCGGATCTCCGACGCCAACCTACAAACCATCCAGTCGGCACAGGGTGGTCATGGCCGCCGAGGAGCGGGAAACCACATCCACCGGCGGATGATCGTTGACGGTCACGCCGCCCACACCCATACCCATGTTGGGATGGACGGGGATGCTGGTAACCTCGCAGCAGGCCTTCATGTAAGTGATGGCCCTGGCCAGGTTCCAGGCCGCAGATTTGCTGGTATTGGTGTTGCAGACCGGGCCGAAGATGGTCGCACCGGCAGCCTCTGCCATTTTTACCTGCTCGTGCGGATACATGCCGGCCAAACGTTCTCCCTTGTATGTCAGTTCGCTATGCATACCAAGAACGAATTCACCGGCCATGCCAAGCTCGATACAAATATCGGGATATTTGGTCTTGAGTTTCTCGGTTGCAAGCAGGGCTGCCATGAAGTCGGCGTCACCGGCTCCGCCGGTGGTGTCTAAGTTGATCCCATCGGCCCCCGACTCGTACATGAGGCTGGCGACGAAGACGATGTCCTTGACCAGATATTCGACCGCGGCTTCGTAAGAGTCCTGGGCCTCTTTGATTTTTCCCATGGGCATCAGCTCACCCGGGTTGGGGAAAGGGCCGTCCGGCTGGCTGTAGAGCCCCAGATTGGGCTGGGCGCCATAGAAGAGAGGAATATGAGTACCCAGAAGAGCCTGCTCAAGAATCGGCTGTTCGAAACCGGCGATGTGTTTGACGGGTTTGTAGCTGTAGTCCACGTGAGATAGTTCCATGGTATCGGCTCCCATGATTTTTTCGTAGATCTGCAGCGCCTGGATGCGATCCACGTGGACGCCTACCCTTCGAATCTTCAATGTCCCGGCATCATAGCTGAGGATGACCTCCTGGCCGGGTTCCACGCTGATAAATTTGTGGGGTGAAGAATAGATGTCGAGGAGGTAATCATACGCCTCCTTGGCCAGGGGCGTAATCTCACCGCGTTTAGCGGCATCTTCGCTGCCTTCCACCAAATCAGTCATGATCTCTTTGGCGGACATCTCCACTGCTGACCCGTCACCCATGCGGTGAAAGATTTGATCCATAACACCTCCTTTTTTTCAACGAATATTTTTTCGATAAGAATTATAGGGTCTATAGCTCACATTTCGTATTTTTTCTGACGGATCGTCGTCAGATCGATTCCGGTTAAGGAAGCTATCATGGTATCATCGAATGACACAAGGGCAACATTATCCGGTACCCGAAGTCCTTCCTCCAAAAGTGCCTCACGTCTTCCCATATATATATGCTTTCTTACCGAAAATCCTCATACCCGCTTGCACGCAGGTAGACATTCATGCTGTCTTCGAGCAGCTTCACCGCCTGCGTAGAATGGGCATCTTCACCGTATTGTTTTTTGGCTCGGATGAAAATCTGCTCGACCAATGAGCCCAATTCAAGTGGCACCCCGTATTTTCGGGCATGTTTCATTGTCAACCCGAGGTCCTTGCAGGCCAGGGCCATTGAAAA
>JASJGV010000307.1:0-6059 GCA_033791325.1 Desulfobacterales bacterium
AAAGAACGCTCCATCCTATCCTACCCCGGAAGGGATGCCGGATAAAAGGAAAAACGAACGAAGAAGCAATTCCGAACAACGCAAAAGCTGGAAAAAAACAAACACCTGGCAAAGTATTAAGATCAGGCTGTAGACTATAGACTGTAGGCTGTTAGGTGATTAACGCTAAAAGCAACAATAAATGTCGCGCGAAGAGCAATAGAAATGTTAGGTTTTAGGTCGGCTCCAGGCTCTCAGCTCTGATCGTCAATAATTGACGCGCGTAGCGCAAATGACAGCCGTAGGCGTAATATCGTCCGACAGGACAAATAACGCGCGAAGCACAAATATCAGCCGCAGGCGTAATATCGCCCGCAGGGCAAATAAGGAATTCACCCAAAACATGGAAGAAATCAGACCCAATCTTTTCAGGTGTAAAATACCGCTGCCTGACAACCCGCTGAAATATCTCAATTCGTACATCGTCAAGTCCGAGAGCAGAAACCTGATCATCGACACAGGGTTCAACCGCAAAGAATGCCTCGATGCCATGAATAAAGGGCTTCAAGAGCTCGATATCGATCTGAACCGCACCGATTTTTTTATTACCCATCTGCATGCAGATCATTTCGGGCTGGTGGGCCGACTGGTTACGGATACCAGCCATCTCTATTTCAACCGCCCGGAAATGGAACTTATCGAAACCTGGGAAGGGTTTGAACCGATGATTGCCTTTGCCGGGGAAAACGGCTTTCCTCGTGACGACCTGCGTGCAGCCCTTGCGGCACACCCCGGAAATAAGTTCGGTACGGAGTGGGCACCGGCCATTGAAGCCTTGTCGGATGGTGACACCATACGCGTCGGAACATATGCCTTCCAATGCATTGAGACGCCCGGCCATACCCTGGGGCACATGTGCCTCTATGAGCCGTCACAGAAAATACTGATTTCAGGCGACCACATCCTCGTGGATATTACCCCCAACATTCAGTGCTGGTCCGATAGAGAGAATCCTTTGCATAATTATCTGAAAAGCCTCGACAAAGTATATAGGCTTGAGGTAGACATGGTTCTTCCCGGCCACCGTAGACTCTTTACAGACCACCAAAAACGAATAGATGAGTTGAAACACCACCATTACAGCCGACTGGACGAGATCTGCTCGATCCTCGAATCAGGTGCTCCAAAACATGCCTACAGGGTGGCTTCTGAAATGACCTGGGATATCCGGTGTGAAAACTGGAGTGAATTTCCCATCGCCCAGAAATGGTTTGCCACGGGTGAGGCAATCGCCCATTTGAACTACCTCCAAAGCAGTGGAAGGATCTCAAGAACAGATGCCGCAGACACCATTCAGTACGCCCTCTAACCACGACATGCCTGAATCCATTACAGACAGTCCCTTGTACAAACTGATCAACCCGGCCAGTATTGCTTTCTTTGGCGCGTCCAACAATTTTGGATCCATGGGAACGAGTCAGCTGGCCTCTTTATTGAGTCTCGGGTTCGAAGGCAGCATTTACCCCATACATCCCAAGGAGCCCACCGTGCTGGGGCTAAAGGCATACCGGAGCGTGGCGGACCTCCCTGAAACACCCGATCTGGCCGTGCTGATCCTGCCCACACGCATCGTGCTGGACACCGTGACCCAGTGCGGAGAAATGGGTATCAAAAGCGCCATTATCGTCTCGGGCGGTTTCCGGGAAGTCGGTGCACAAGGACGCGATCTGGAACAGGCCTTGATCCAGACCACCCATCGATATGGCATGCGTTTTCTCGGCCCAAACTGTCTGGGGGTGGCAAACCCCCACCATAAACTGAATACCACCTTCCTGCCATACCAGGGGGATGCAGGTTTCCTGGGGATGGTGTCACAGAGCGGCAGTTTTATTACGCAAATGTTCGAATATCTTTCCAGGGTCGGAGCCGGTTTCAGCACCGCCATCAGTGTCGGAAACGAGGCGGACATCGATCTTGTGGAAGGTCTCAAATACCTTGCAGCGTGCCCAAACACAAAGGTCATCAGCCTCTATATCGAAACGATTCGAAACCCAAGAAATTTTATTGAAACAGCCAGCGCGGTAACATTGAACAAACCCGTCATCGCCTACTATGTCGGTGGGTCGGAATCCGGAAAACAGGCCTGCCTGTCGCACACGGGCGCCTTATCGGGGCCGGACAGGCTTTATGACGGTGTGTTTCGACAGTGCGGCATCATTCGGGCCTGGTCTATTGAAGAAATGTTCGATATGGGTACCCTCCTCGGCAGCGTGCCGGCACCCCAGGGAAACCGTGTGGTAATACAGACCCATTCGGGAGGTCCGGGGGCTGTAGCAGCAGATGCCTGCGACAGAGAAGGATTGAAGATACCGCCCATGCCGGATGCCGTTAAAAAAGAGCTTGCCACCCTGGTTCCCCACACCGGCAGTATCGGCAACCCCGTGGACATTACTTTTTCTAAAGATCGCCTGGCCTATTTTTCAAGCATTCCCGGCTGTCTTCTAAGCGACGACCACTTTGATATCCTGCTCATCTATCTGCTGCTTCCAAAACAGTTGTTCAGCCGTATAATGAAAAGTCTGGGAGTACCGGAGGATCAGATAGCCGTCGAAACCGAAAAACGGATAGATGAGCTCGTCGATAAAATAGAGGAACTCGTCCAGAACTATGGAAAGCCCGTGATCGGCTTTTCCTTTCGCTCCCAGGAAGCATTTTTCATCAAGCGTTTGCACGCGAGAAATATCCCTGTCATGCAAAGCCCTCACAGGGCTGCCCGAGCCATTGCCGCCCTGTGCCGATACACCAGGGGAAAAGGCAGACATGCAGCTACAAAACAGCCGGTCCATCCATCGTCACTATGATCATGTTTATGTGTCCCCCCATTTCGATGATGTCGCCGCATCCTGCAGTGGACGAATTTTCAAACAGATCGAGCAGGGCAAATCCGTTCTTGTCGTAACGGTATTCACCGCAGCCGCAGCCCACGGATCTCCAAGCGTTTCCAATGCCCTGAAATCGATTCTGAACTACAAATGCCGCCGGGAAGAAGACCGCGCGGCCATGCAGCGAATGGGTGTGGATTACCTGTGGCTGGAGCATCCGGAAATTCTGTTTAGAAATCAAAAGTCATGGATGCGCTACTGGCCACATTTCCGCGCCACGCCGGACAATAAAATCCTGTGCGACAAATTGACACGGCAGTTTCAGGAGATCTGCCAACAAACAAATTGTACCCATTTGATACTGCCGCTGGGTGTCGGCCAGCACATGGACCATCAGATTATCTTTCAGACCGGGGTCACGCTGTTTCACGTCAAAGACCGTCTTTGCCGTATTGTCTTCTATGAGGAGACGCCTTACGCACTGTTTTCTTTCCTGCTGACTTACCGCCTGAAAAAAACAGGCATCAGACGCATGCTTCCATACGGCCGGTATCAACAGACAGACAGCACCGGCCCACTTTCTGCAATAGAGGTCTTTCGCCTGGGGACCGCCATCCCCTCCCTGGGAATACACCGGACAATAATCAAACCCTGGGCCTTTCTTCTGATCATATGGTTCCATTTCTACACACACTATCTGATGAAACCATCATCAGGCTTTTTCGACGGCCGCCCCCCACTTCCAGAAGTCTGTGACATCACCCCATTTATCGACAGAAAGCTTTCCGTGATATCGGCCTATACATCCCAGTTGGCCGGCCCCATGAAAGACGGACAGTATATCAAGACCGGCCTGGCCGCGTATGCAGACACTTTAGGGCTGCCCGAGGGCTCGTTCGGGGAACGCTACTGGGCCACGCCCGATCCAGAAATTTCGTAACATTTCCAGGTGTTCTCGGATATGTTATGACGTATCCGGGCTATAGGCCTGGGTTTCTATTTGAATTGGGTAGCACTGTGTGTTATTGGACTCCTTTAAGATAAAAGGGAAAAGAAAAAAGATCCTTCATCACGAAAACACGAAAGGTCGAAATCACGATAAGGCCCATGATTCTTTTCGTGTTTTCCGGATTTCGTGTTTTCGTGATTTCTTTTAATTTTTGAGGAGCGTTTCATGAACAAATCAACCGTTGCAGTCGTTCGTTATGAAAAACCCTTTGAGTCCGTCAAAAAAGCCGTAGAACTTTGCGATGGCTTGAGCCGCTTACCGTCCCAGGCAAGGGTTTTTATCAAACCCAACATCGTTTTCTGGACCCGATCCGTTGCCTTTCCAAAATGGGGGGTTATCACGACATCGCGGGTTATTGAAGATATGGTGGTTCTTCTGAAAGAACACGGTGTAGCGCATATCACCATCGGCGAGGGGGTGGTCATGCGGAACCGGAAAGATACCAAAACACCGGCACATGCCTTTGAAACCCTGGGTTACAACACCCTCAAAAAACGGTATAACGTATCCACTGTCAATGTCTTTGATCGCCCTTTCCGGGAAGTCGATCTGGGGGAGGACATTATCCTGAATTTCAATGAAGATATTCTGGACAGCGACTTCATTGTGGACCTGCCGGCCATGAAGACCCACAACCAGACAGTTGTGAGCCTGGGCATCAAAAACCTGAAGGGTGTCATCGATATCAAGTCCCGAAAAACCTGCCACAATGCCGATCCGGTAAAAGATCTCCATTTTCACGTGGCACGCCTGGCAGACAAAATGCCGCCGATATTCACATTGATCGATGGCATTTACACCCTCGAACGCGGTCCGGGCTTTGACGGTCGCATGCAGCGCTCCAACCTGCTGGTGGCATCTGCGGACATCCTCTCCGCAGACATGGTCGGTGCCAAACTGCTGGGATACAATGTTACCGAAGTCCCCCATCTGGTTCATGCGGCCAAAAACCATGACCGACCTGTGGATCTCTCGAACATCGATGTTGTGGGAGAAGACATGGACACAGCATCGTCATTCCATGAACACAACTTCAAATATACGATCAATGAGAAATGCTGTCTCCCGGCACCACTTGCCAAACAGGGCCTGGAGGGTATCCATTATCGAAAATTCGATTCGACACTTTGTACCTATTGTTCAGCGATAACCGGGCTTGTACTGACAGCCATCCGCTATGCCTGGAAAGGAGAGCCCTGGGAGGACATCGAGGTACTCAACGGCAAAATCATGCAGCCGACAAAAGGCATGAAAAAAACAATTCTCCTGGGCAAGTGCATGTACCAGCTTCACAAGAACAATCCTGATATCCAGGAAATGATTGCCATCAAGGGATGTCCGCCAAAACCGGACGATATTGTCAAAGCGCTTCACCAGGCTGGTATCGAGGCTGATGCGGGTCTGTTTGAAAACATCGATCAATTACCCGGCTTCTTTATGAGCCGCTATGAAAACAAGCCTGAATTCGAGGAAGCTTTTTTCAGAATCAAATAAAATCGTCTGTCATCAACCTTTGTTCGGACTTTGGTTCTATTCTTCATAGGATCGTCCGAATGGTAGTCTCAACACATCCTCTGGGAGTCCCGGCAGGATGATATTGACTATCTTGTCGTCAATCATTTTGACCACACCCCATTCACGTTTATCTTTCAATGCGTACCAGATCCCAATCTTTCGACCATTTTGATCGAGGATATCGGAGCCGTTATTGACCCAGAAATAGTGTCTGAAATCTCCCGGAAAATTCACCCATCGTTTGAGGCGCTCCGGGTTTACGTTTACCGGATGCCAGTAATCCGATTGCAGGGTGTAATCCTGATGAAGACCAATAATGGCCCGCGGCCAGGTTGATGACTCGGTGTAGAAATAGCGGTGATCCGGAAGCACTTCGTATCTTTCGAACACGTCTTTTACATCCGAATTGGCCTCCAGACGGCCATAAGTACCACTGCAAGCGGACAGTCCTGCCAGGTAAATCACCAGAAAGACCGCCGCAATCATCCGCCCGGTAAACAAGGTATGATATTTGGATTGACTGTGCACCTCATCATCTCCTTGAGCGTATAAATCTCAGCACTGCATACTTGTTTATTGGGTTCTTTGTGTTTGGTGTGTGGTGTTTGGTGTTTTGTGTTTGGTGGTTGGTGTTTTGTGTTTTGTGTTTGGTGTATTGTGTTTGGTGTATTGTG
>JASJGV010000308.1:0-5812 GCA_033791325.1 Desulfobacterales bacterium
GATGTTCATTCGTTTTCCAGCATTAAAACAATTTAGCACTATACGAAATATGGGTAACCCAGTGCCGGGCCATTGGGACCCTTTTATCTACTGACCACCCATGCGTTTTCATGAACTATTCGGGTCAGACGGGGAAGAACATGGCCCCTACTTCGCCGGTATAACTACCATCTTCATTGTAAATGACGATAGGCGGACCCACTTTCAGACCCGGCCGTCCCTGCTTGATACCCTCCATCATCATCAGCTTTGACTCGCTGTCCCTCCTGGAATGGATAAAGCGCACATTTTTAGGTTCAAGCCTGCAGGATTTCATATGCTGGACCAATTCCGGCAGACGCTCGGATGTATAAATAAGCACGAACAGCCCGGCCGTCTTCAAAATGTCACCGGCAGTCTTTACAACATCAGGAAGCGTCACGCTGATTTCATGTCTTGCCACAGCACGCTGCCGGTTCGGATTGACCCGTCCGGAATGGACCTTGCGAAAGGGTGGGTTGCTGACCACAATATCGACAGGCCCCTGGAACATGGCTTGCTGTAGGGTCTGCATATCCCGATGAACAATCCGGACAGTTTCTTGCATCCCATTATCCCTGACATTGTCGTTCGCGATGTCAGCCAGCTCTTTCTGGACCTCTATGCCGAACATGTGGACTGCCGGGTGGCGGTAAGCGACAATCAACGGTACAATGCCGCAGCCCGTCCCCAGGTCCACAACCCGCTCACCCGGCTTGGGCCTGACATGGTGGGCCAGAATGACGGCATCGATGGAGAATCGATATCCCGCCCGCTCCTGTATGACCGACACCTTGCCGTTGAAAAAAGTATCCCGGGTAAGTCTGTGTTGCATCAGTCCACCGGGCCGATTTTAAATTTAATATCTTTCACCGCCCCCTCCCCCAGAACATGGTTGAGCTTTTGAATGATCTCCAGCTTCAGAAATCGAAGCTGCTGAAGCCAGCTGGAACTCGTTACATTCACGATCAGCAGGTTTCCTTTGAAAGCTGCCGGACGCGTATTGGCCGCAATCACTTCCCCAACGGCTTCTTCCCAGATATCCCAGACCCGGATCAGGGATGCATCCATTTTCAGACGATGATTTTTCAGCACATCCCGGATCACATTGCTAATGTGAACAAATGATCGTTTTTCCCTGTCTGGTCTGGTCATGGTAAACTTTCAGCCTTTGGCAGTTAGCTATATGCATTAAGCAGCGTATCGCTTACTGCTTACAGCTGACTAATAACTGATTTTTCACCCCCCTGCAAGATGTGCTATCAAACAAATATGCGCCGGGTGAAATTAACATACATAGTCGCATGTCTTCCCACTCCCCATCTTTTTTCCCTTTTTTCTTGACTTGGAGGCCGTGGGACTTTAGATTAGTAAGTTATATTTCGAGTTGAATTCACTCACAAGCGTGTACTTATTTAACCATCTATCACCCTACGATAAGGTATATATCATGAATTGGGATTGGGAAAAATTGAAAGAACAGCAACAGGATGGCAAAGGCATTCCACCGCAAGTCGATGAACTGTTTAAACAGTTAAAGAAGTTCAAGCTCCCAGGGGGATTCTTGATGATTCTGATCCTTGCGGCATTATTTTTCGGATCTTCCGTGGTTTTTACGGTAAAACAGGATGAGGTCGGGGTGGTACAGCGTTTTGGAAAATATGTGCGTACCGAAGAACCCGGTCTGAATTTCAAATTGCCGGCCGGCATCGAAAAGGTCACCAAGGTCAATGTCAAACGCGTGAACACGGAAGAATTTGGGGTTACGACAACCAGCGGGGCTCAAAACTCCCGCTATGTCTCAGCCAACGAGAACATGAACGTCGCCCTGATGCTCACCGGTGACCTGAACGTCGGTCTGGTGCCCTGGATCGTCCAATACCGGATTAAAAACCCCTTCGATTATCTCTTCAAGGTCAAGGAACCCCGGAACTTGTTGATCGACATGTCAGAGGCGGCCATGAGACTGGTTGTGGGGGATAGAAGCATCAATGAAGTCATCAGCAAGCGCGATGAAATCGCCATCGAAGCCAAACGGGTATTGCAGAAAGAAATGGATGATGCCGAATCAGGTGTCGACATCGTGACCATAGAGATGAAGAGAACCAATGTCCCAGGACCAGTCCAGCCTTCCTTCAACGAGGTCAACCAGGCCACCCAGGAGAAAGAGCAGACCATCTACCAGGCCAAGGAAGATTACAACAAGGCCATACCCGCAGCAAGAGGTGAAGCGGACCGCACCATCAAGGCGGCCGAAGGCTATGCTTTGGACAGGATCAACCGGGCCGAGGGAGACTCCACCCGATTTATTGCCTTCTACAATGAGTATACTAAAGCCAAGGATGTCACCAAACGAAGGCTATACCTCGAAACCTTGAAAGACCTTTTTCCCAAACTCGGCAAAAAATACATTATCGATTCAGACCAGAAAAATCTACTGCCCTTACTCAATATAGGCTCAAAAGAAGGTGTTACCAAATGAAATCAAAAGGCATTCTCATAATTATTGCAGCAATCATCGTAATATTTGTCTATAATGGCGCCTATATTGTGGATGAAACCGAGCAGGTGATCATTACACAATTTGGAAGAATCGTCGGTAGTCCAAAAATGAATCCCGGGTTGAAATTCAAGCTACCCTTCATCCAGAAGGCCAATGTTTTCCCCAAGAATCTTCTCAGTTGGGATGGTGATCCCGGCCAGATCCCTACCCTCGACAAGACCTTCATCTGGGTTGATACCTTTGCCAGGTGGAAAATCGTCGAGCCGGTCAGCTTTTTCCAGACGGTCAACAACCGCTTCAACGCCGTTGGAAAACTGAATGACATTATCGATCCTGCCGTCCGAAACGCTATCACCTCCAACAGCCTCATCGAGGCCGTTCGAAACACCAACCGCGAAATGGACACCCTTGAAATCGGCCTGGACGCCAGGGAACAGCAGACCACCTACGCCGTTGATGTGGGCAGGGCAAATATTACCAAAAGTATCCTGGAGCAAGCCCAGCCCAAGTTGACATCATTTGGCATTGAACTGGTGGATGTCAAATGAAAACGAATTAACTACGTGGAGCAGGTCAGAAAGTCGGTTTACGGACGGATGATTGCCGAACGGAAACAAATCGCTGAAAAATTCCGCTCAGAAGGAAAAGGCGAGGCCAGAAAAATACTGGGTGAAAAGGAAAGAGACCTGAAAAAAATCACCTCGGAAGCATATAGAACAGCCCAGGAACTCAAGGGTACCGCTGATGCGGAGTCCACCAGGATTTTTGCGGAAGCGTTTGGAAGAGATCCTGAGTTCTACTCCTTTACCAAGACCCTCGAGCTTTATGGCGAAGCCCTGGGCAAAGACAGTGAAGTGGTTCTGTCCACGGATTCGGAGTTCTTCAAATATCTAAAAGGATATTCAGACATCCCTTAATAACTGGCACGCGATTTTTATCGCAGGCATGACTCTATAAATAAAAAAAGCACCGGGATTGAGATTGATCCCGGTGCTTTTTATTTAGAAACAGTAAATATACAATTGCCCTCAAACAGCTATTTTTTGTTGCTCGGGGTTGCTAAAACATTCTGCTCGGAGGCTTGGATGCCTGATATCAGGGGAACAGATCATCACTGTTAGCCATAAGCCATAGAAGACGCTGAGCTTACAGCACAATGCTTAGATCCTTATTTACCCTTTCTTCGCTGATGACGTGTTTTCGCCAACAGTTTTCGATGCTTGTGTTTGCGCATTTTTTTGCGGCGTTTTTTGATAACACTACCCAATTGATCACCTCCTAATCTTAACTGACTTTGTGAATGTAATTTTATGCTATAACAGTTCTGTATTGGATATGTCTATACTTTTTCACAAACCTGCGCATTTTTTTTAAATCGCTGGTTGACAGGATCATGTTGATCCAATTTAGCAGTCGTGATAATATTGTCTGAGCTGGAACATTTTGTGCAGCACCTGCAACCAAACCCGGATGATAACCCTAAAAGAATGAGAACCCACTATTGAAAAAAAGCGCTCTTTTTTCAATAGACCACATCCATGTGGTCAACGAGTCAGTTGCCATGGCAGAGGAACTTGTCAGCGAGCACTACAAGATGTCTGCCTCTGAATGGCTTCGACCAAAATTTGATGTCAAGACTCGTATCGATCTTTCATTGCACGAGATTGTTACAGGCCCATTTGCCCAGGTTGTGCGTTATGAAGGCCAACCACAAGAAGCATCCCTGGGATCCTCATCCTATGACTTTTACAAGATCTGTCTACAGGATCATGAAATTCTGGGGACATTAGCTAAATTTACAGAGCTGAAACTTCTCCCCTTTACACTCTACATACTCACCCATGAGCTTATTCATATCGTCCGCTTCAGCAAATTTCTGCAGAGTTTCAATGCGAAGTTAGAGGAAAGAATGGCTGAAGAATCAAGGGTTCATGAACTGACCCACGACATTCTCCGCCCGGTCCGCATTGATGGTCTCACAGAGGTGTTCAAATTTTATATCCAATGGCGCGAACCCATCGATGGGGATGAAATTAGCTCTAAGCAATAAAATCGTAGCACGATTTTATATAACGCGACGGTGTCGCTCCGATGCGAAAGGCTAAAGCGTCATATCGTTTCCGATATTCCGTTTTCATATTGCTGAACACACCCCACCCAAAAACTAAATCACCCATATTAAAATCCACTCTCTTGACAACGCAAAAACACTCACTATATTAGAATTGAATTTGTTCTAAGTAACTGTTTACAACACCTTTTTCAGGAGGAACCATATGCCCATTTACGAGTACCAATGTAAAAAATGCGGCACAGTTGAAGAGGCCCTTCAAAAATTTTCAGATAAACCCCTGACCAAATGCAAACACTGCACCGGAAAGCTTCAGAAACTTGTTTCCCGAAGCAGTTTCCACCTCAAAGGTACAGGATGGTATGTGACTGATTATAAAAATCAGACCAAGGAGACTGCTGCCGGTTCCGAGAAAAAAAAGGAGAACGCTGATTCCGCCAAATCTGAAAAAGCTGCAGAGCCTGCGAAGAAGACCCCGGCATCATCCAAAAAAAATACCACCCCAAAAAAAGGGGTTAACAGCACCAAAAAACCTTAAAAACCGCTCTTTACAAACAGGATTGTGTGCTTACTTTTGAGTAACAAAATTGAACCCAACCAATTTAAGCAACTGTTTTAATCATTAGGTTTTATTTACTCACGAACACCAATAAAAGGAGAGAAAGAAGAATGAAACTGAGACCATTACAGGACCGAATTCTGGTACAACGTGTTGCAGAGGAAACAACCACCAAGGGCGGCATCATCATTCCGGATACCGCTAAAGAAAAACCTGCCGAAGGCAAAGTAACTGCCGTTGGGAATGGAAAAGTCGGTGACGATGGGAAACGGATTCCCCTGGAAGTTAAAAAGGGCAACCGGATCCTGTTCGGCAAATATTCAGGTACCGAAGTTAAAATCGAAGGCGACGAATATCTGATCATGCGTGAAGACGATGTTCTTGGCATTATTGAATAATTTAATTTACTGATACACGGAGGATATTAACGATGGCTGGAACAGTTATAAAGTATGATATGAAAGCCCGCGAAGCAATGCTCAACGGTGTAAGAGCATTGGCGGATGCAGTTGTTGTAACGCTCGGCCCCAAAGGCCGGAACGTCGTCTTGGACAAATCCTGGGGATCACCTACTGTTACCAAAGATGGTGTAACCGTTGCCAAAGAGATTGAACTCGAAGACACATTCGAAAACATGGGCGCCCAGATGGTTAAGGAAGTC
>JASJGV010000309.1:0-2928 GCA_033791325.1 Desulfobacterales bacterium
CGTATTCATAATCTTGCTTGTCACCGATAACAAACTTAATCTGATCTCTTTTTCCAAGATGCCTGAAATTTTGGAGATCGCATTTTTCATGTTCGCCACTACCCGGGCATTTGACATCCATGATCCTGACACATCTGGGATCAGCCATGCGGATATCAAAGCTGCCGTTGGTTTCCATGAGAACCTGATAATTTTCCCGGAGAAGGCTGAAGATGAGGTCGGGTGTTTCTTTCTGCAAAAGAGGTTCACCGCCCGTAACTTCAACCATGTTGCAATGGAAAACCCCAATACTGTCCATGATCTCTGAAATCTGCATGGGGCGTCCTTCATCATAAGCATAAGCAGTGTCGCAATAGGTGCAGCGCATGTTACAGCCGGTGAGGCGGACAAATACACACGGAAGGCCTGCATAGGTCGATTCTCCCTGTATGCTGTAAAATATTTCATTTACAATCAAAGACATGCGTCGTCTATAACACGATTTTCCGGGAATTGAAATATATTGACAGCATACCCTTCAGGATATAAGTCGAACCTAAAGTGAACTTTTTAAATATGAAAAATAATCTTTCCAGGTGCGTATACCGGCATTTTCACTGGCGTGTTGAAACGTTAAAAAGATCATTCTGCAAAAGGATCATTTTCGCAGGGCTGTTTGTCGCTCTGTTGTCGCTCTGTTCATCAGTTGCTGCTTCGGGAAGTGGACTGATCAAGAAGAAAGATGCCAACAAGGATGGCATCATGGACCAGGTAGCAGAATTTGATCAGCAGGGCAAATTGGTCGCGCTTGCAGTAGATGATAATCAGGACGGGGTGATGGATACATTCCAATACTATGTTCTTGGTGAGATTGTGCGACAGGAAAAAAATATGGATGCAGAACCCGGCATCGATATGAGAACCTATTTCAAGGACGGCAAAAAGGTACGACAGGAACGCCTGGATGATGAAGGAAATATTTACCAGGAAATGGACTTGGATGCTGATGGAAAACCATTCGAGATTCGTGAGGATACCAACGCGGATCAACAGATAGATACCGTTTACCATATTGAAAAAGGACAGATTACACGTATCACCCGCGATCAGGATGGCGATGGTGTCGTAAATCTTCTTGAATTTTATCAAAAGGGGGAGCTGTCCGAACGCCGGATCGATACAAATGGGGACGGCACGGTGGAAGAGCGGCTCCTTTTTGATGAAGATGGATCTCCAGCCAGGCGTTATCTGGATACAGACCAGAACGGTGATTTGGACATGTTGGAAATTTACCGGAACGGCCTGATCCATATGCAGCAGTGGGACCAGGATCAGGATCAGCGATATGAGAAAATAGCTTTTTTTGAAAAAGGGGACATCATTCGCATTGAGGAAGATTCGGACAGGGACGGTGTCCGGGAAACGGCGGTGGCCTATCGAGGAGGAAAGCCGTTTGTTCAGACGGTGGATACAAATCATGACGGCAAGAAAGAGCTCAGAATATTCTACAACGCGGGTGGCGAAACAGAGAGCATTGAAAAAGATGTTTCCCTGGATGGTAGAATGGATACCTTTCAGCGATATAAAGACAACCAGCTTGTGTCAGTGGAAATGGATACCAATGGAGATGGAGAGATCGATACAAAAATATCTTATGATACCGGTAGTAAAAAAAAGGCCGTGAGAGATCAGGATCATGATGGCCGGTTTGAGATGACGTATTGGTATGACAGGCCACCATGGACACGGGTGGCTGAGCTGGATTCTGACGGCAGTGGGAATATCGATGTAAGATCCTGTTTTATGAATGATGTCCTGCGTAGAAAGGAGACCTTGAAAAAGGGTGGTGATCTCGTTGAATTGTGTGAAAATTTTGATGAGAAGGGACATCTGGTGAACAGCATGGAAGACAGGGATGCTGATGGACGATGGGATATGATTTGGTATTATGATGCCCACGGTATCCTTCAGCGTGCGGAAAAGGATGCCGACGCAGACAAGCGCGTGGATATTTGGTATTATTATGAAGGTGGACGGCTGTCCGGAGTTTCGGAAGACACCAATGGCGATGGCCGACCGGACGTGTGGGAAGACTATGATGCATCAGAAACCATGGCCAAACGGAAAAAGGATCTCGATTTTGATGGCGTGGCAGATATTGAAGAGACGTTTTAGGTGTTAGTTAGGTTTTAGGTGTTAGGTTTTAAGTTTTAGGTTGTTGTTACGATCTAACAGCTATGAGCTAATGGCCAAGGGCCATATTGGAGGATACACATGTTGGGTTTTCTATATAAAGGAGGTGTGCTGGTCATTCCAATACTCCTCTGTTCGGTATTTGCACTGGCAATATTTTTGGAAAGATTGATCCGCTTTATTCGACTGAGGAAAAAGGGGCGGGGTCTGGCCGAAAAAGTTGCCGCCTTCGTGAAGAATGGAGAGGACGAACAGGCGCGAGACCTGGTGGGTGCGAGCGATTCACCCATGGGTAAGGTGTTGGCACAGGCATTGGAGGTAAAGAACCAGAGCCAGGAAACCCTGGAGGCCATTATCGTTCATGCTACCGAAGAAGAGGTAAGAGGTCTATCCCGGTATCTGCAGGCACTGGCAACGATCGGAAACATTGCCCCGTTGCTGGGTTTGTTCGGAACCGTGGTGGGGATGATCAAAGCGTTTATGGTTATCCAGGAAATGGGCGGCAAGGTCAACGCCGCCGTTCTTGCCGGTGGTATTTGGGAAGCGATGCTCACAACCGCACTGGGGCTGGCCGTGGCCTTGCCAACTATTATTGCCCACAGCTATCTGGTTTCAAAAGTAAACCAATCTGAAGCAAGATTGCAACGAGGTGCCATTACCTTCTTGAAGGCGGTAATGAGTATGAAAGGTAAGACATAGGCTATTAGGCTGTAGGCTGTAGACTATTAGGCGCCCACAGGAAGTGCCCTTGGGGTG
>JASJGV010000310.1:0-3620 GCA_033791325.1 Desulfobacterales bacterium
CCGGGCAATTTCAAGAATTCTCGACAACTGGCAAACGATTTATGGCCTAACCGGCGGTGCCCTTTTGGTCGGCCAAGAAATGGTTGCCTACACCATAGCCGAACAATTGTCGCAAGATACGATCGTTATCCATTTCGAAAAAGGAAACCCGGATTATAAAGGCGCGTATCAGGCAATTAACCAGATGTTTCTTGAACATAACGGCGAACAATTTGATTTCGCAAATCGTGAGCAGGATCTCGGTGATGAAGGACTTCGCAAAGCGAAATTATCGTATCACCCGGTCGACTTTGTCAAAAAATACCGGGTGACTCTGAAATAAGCAATTCTCATGAAAGGAGCAGTCATGCGGCCTGTATGCTTGATCATTCGTGACGGATGGGGATATAGCGAAATCGCGCAAGGCAACGCGGTTCTTGCGGCTAAGACACCCAATATCAATCTGTACAAAGCCATCTATCCATGGACACTTTTGGACTGTGCCGGCGAACCTGTCGGCCTTCCAGATGGATATCAGGGATCATCGGAAGTGGGACACCTAAACATGGGTGCCGGCAGAATCGTCATTCAAGAACTCAAGCGTATTGACGACGGATTAAGCACAGGGGAACTTTTTGGAGTAAATACGTGGAAAGCGCTGGTGAACAACTGGAAGGAACACCAAAGCCGTCTTCATTTGTTCGGTTTGCTCCAGGACGAAGGCGTACATGCACATCAGGAACATCTCTTTAAGATCATGCGGCGGGCAAGGATAGAATATCCCGATGGTCCCATTATCATCCATCCCTTTTTAGACGGGCGCGATACACCTCCGCGAAGTTGTCTGGAATATCTGGCTAAGCTCAATCTGGTGATGGACGAGGTCGGCGGATGCTTCATTGGTACTATAATGGGTCGGTATTACGGAATGGACCGTTCCAGGAACTGGAAATTGACCGATATTGCCTATCGTTGCATTGTCGCCTGCGAAGGTCGTCGAGCCTCAAATGCTGAAACCGCGGTTAATGAATCATATGAAAAGGACAGGACTCCGGATGATGTGGAGATGTTTGATGAATATATTCCCCCTTATGTGATCGGAAACTATGACGGTGTCAGGGATAACGATTGTATATTGCACACCAACTACCGGCAGGATCGCGCCATCCAGCTCTCCATGGCCTTTGTTGATCCAAAATATCCAGGAAAACTGAAAACAATTCGACGAAATATAACTTATGTTGGTCTTACACGGTACTGGGATGAATTTGCGAACTACATGCTGGGTGCCATTGACGCGGGTGGAGGCATGGAACACCTCCTTGGTGAGGTGATTTCCCATGCAGGTTTTCGCCAGCTACGAATTGCCGAAACCCAAAAATTTCGTCATGTTACGAGTTTTTTTAACGGGAAAGCAACAACCCCATACCCAAACGAGGACCAAGTCGAGGTTCCAAGCCGATTCGATCCAGCCACCTTTGCCAGTCATCCGGAGATGGAGGCTTACAATGTTACCGATGAACTCCTTAGAAGACTCCGGAACAACAGTTATCACTTTATTGCCTTAAATTTTGCCAACGGAGATATGGTCGGCCACACCGGTAACTTGGAAGCTGCCACAAAAGCCATCGAGATCGTGGACGATTGTATCGGCAAAATTGTCGACCGTCTTCTCGAAATTGATGCCCATATTCTCATTACATCGGATCACGGCAACGCCGAACAAATGATCGATAATCAGACCGGTATGACCAAAACCAGCCATACCTTGAATCCTGTTGAGGTCATTTACCTTGCCAAGGATTTCAAGGACAAGCGGCTTATTGGCCATGGCAAACTGTCGGATATCGCACCAACGGTTTTGTTTCTGCTTGGTTTGGATATACCCAAAGAAATGACCGCACAAAACTTGATTGTAAATAACGCCGTCTAATCCCCTTGTTTTTTATCACTCAAATTTCGCACCCTTTAACTCAGCTGAAGCCTTATCTAATATCACTTGGACAGGTCTTATTCAATTGAATTTCGATAATGTCGGTCCATCGCCATGAATTTACATAAAAAGTTGGGCGCGAAACTTGAGTTATAAGTTGTACAGTGTAATTCATCTATTCCGATACACAATATGAGACATACTGTCTCAAAAATGTGTCCATCCCGCCTGTTTAACGCACACCTTCATTTATAAAATCATCCAATCTGTTGATAATATTCATGTATAGGCGCCTAAAAATATCACTCTCAAATATGGCATGAAATTTGATTATATAAATTAAGTACTTTTTTTATACTGATTATTAAAAAGAGACTCCGTTTTAAAACCATATGTCTTCTTAAAAGAGGAGAGAAGCCGTGGAAATGGAAAAAGCCATTCAGACAGCCATCGATTATGAAACAAAAATACGGGATATTTACCGGGATGCCGCCCAAAGCGTTCATGATCCGGAAGGCAAAAGATTTTTTAAAATGATGGGAGATGATGAGCAATATCACATCGATTATTTGATGGAGAGACTCAGGTTGTGGCGAGAATCAGGGAAACTGTCAGCCGAGAAGCTGATATCCGCTGTTCCCTCAAAGGAAATTATCCAGAAAGAAACCGATAAAATCAAGACCCATATGTCAACGAAGGATCTTAGCAGCATAAAAGTCATTCTCAGCAGAGCCCTTCAAGCAGAAGTTGAAACCAGTAATTTTTACGAAAAAATGGTGAATGAAATGACCGATGAAGGTCAAAAGATGTTTTCCCGGTTTCTGGAAATTGAAGAAAGCCACATTGCCGCGGTTCAGGCTGAGCTGGACTACATCACAAATACTGGATATTGGTTTGATTTCAAAGAGTTTGATATGGAAGAATTATAACCGGAACGTTCAATTATACGCCCATTAAAGGCCTCAAAAAAAGTTGACATAGCCACATTGTGGTATTATCTATATCTTAATGTTCTTATATGCCAGTCAATATTGATCCGAGATAAGGAGTTCAGTAATGAGTAAATACAGAAAGCCTGTTCAGTCCAAAGGGTATAGAAATGTCTTTTGCCCCTACTATAGAAATTGTTTAGACCACGCCAGTAAAAGACATTGGGAATATTGGACATGTTTAAGTTGCCAGCATAAACGCGTACAAGAATCGATTGCAGATGAACTCGTATCGCCGGCCAGCACGGATCCGTACTATTCGATTTCTCCGTCGGTTGGTGACAAACAAGAAGATATCACAATATAAACACCGTCATCGAAATTATAAAAAAACAGGAGGTGAGCAATATGAAGCGTTTTACGATACCCAGAGTTGCACATTGCAGCAGCGGTTGTAGTCTTTGGTCCCGGGCAAGACGTTAAACTGCCCGTATATCCCATTGATTCATCTCAACCCCTATCCATTCATGTATCAACATTATAAAATTTGACCTAAACTGAGCGTTTCAAATAGCGACAGGATTATAAATAATTTATACTTTAGGTTATAGATAATCCTTATCTTTTTATTAAGAATTTTACACAAAAAATGAAATTCCCTTGAAGTTATCAACACAAGCTGGCATACGTAATGTGAACACAAGCTGGTATTTATATGAAGGAGGATATGATAGATGGCTAAAAAAATATTGGTGGCGATTGACGATTCTGAAAATGCA
>JASJGV010000311.1:0-4842 GCA_033791325.1 Desulfobacterales bacterium
GAAGTTCCTAAATCACTAAATAGAAATATAATGAAGAATAACAAGATGTTATTTTGCTGGCCTCAACAACAATTGAAACGCTGGTCCAAAGCAACGGCGTCTTACCAGGTATGCCACGATAAAAGACCCGATGGCCGTTGAACCCACTATCATGACCATGACCACAATCTGGTAGCGAATTGCCACCAGGGGATCGGCTCCGGCAAGTATCTGACCGGTCATCATTCCGGGGATGAACACGAGACCCACCGCCATCATGGAGTTGATGGAGGGGATCATGCCCGCCCGTACGGCGGATTGAACCATAGGGTGACTGGCTTCCCTGTAGTCGGCTCCAAGACAGAGCATCATTTCTATTTCATGCCGTTGTTTCTTAAGCTCTCCTAATAACCGGTCCAATGAAACGGCAATGGCATTCATGGAGTTCCCGATCACCATCCCACTCAGCGGAATGAAATACCGGGGCTGCCACCAGGGTTCTGCACCCACCAGTACGGCCGTCACCAGATAGGAAATCAGAAAATAGCTTAAGAGCATAGAAATGAAAATGGGAAAAAAGAAGGCGATCTGTTTATCCTTGATTCGTCCACGGATGGTCCAGGCGGCAAAGAAGACCATGCATAGAAAAAGGATCAGTACCCACCAGACCCTTTCAAGGGCGAATATAATATTCAGCAGATATCCCAGCGCAAACAGTTGAACAAAGGTACGAATCGTCCCCACGAGCAGATCGCGCTCCAGATGCAGGGAGTGAAGAATGGACATGATGCCGGCCGCGAGGATGAAAAGCAGCCCGAAAGCCAACTGCCAGTTACTGATATAGATCACCTGGGGCATGTGGACTCCTGTATCCCTGATATCTCATTTACCAGACCGTCTGCCACGATGAGGGATCGACATTTCAGTGACCCGGGGAGAACATCTTCGTGGCTGACCATCAGAATCGTCATCCCGGATGCTTTGCACAGCTTTTCGATGTGATTCCTCACGATAGCAGCGCTTTGCCGGTCCAGAGAACTTGTCGGTTCATCCAGAAGCAATACAGCGGGGGACAGCAGTAAGCCCCGGATAAAACAGAGGCGCTGCAGCTGTCCCATGGAAAGGGTCTGGGTATGGTCGTCCAGGCGGATGTCATCCAATAGAAAGACCTTCAACCGTTCCATCAACCGGGAGTCATCGGGTTTTTCAAAATCCTGGTTTGCCTTGAACGTAAAGGGCAGCAACAGGTACTCCCGCACGGTTCCGTCGATGGCAACAGGTGTTTGCGGAAGATAGAGGATGGCACGACGCAAGTGCGGTGGATAGGTGTCCGGCAGGGGCGTTCCCTTGAACAGGATGCGTCCTTGCGCGGGTTCTTCAAGCCTGGTGATCAGTCGCAGGAAAGTTGATTTTCCCGAGCCGGATGGTCCCTTTACATGATAAAAGGTGCCGGGCTTTATGCCCAGGGAAAGTTTTCTAAACAGAACCTTGTCTCCGGAGTAAGCAAAGGAAACATTTTCGAAATAAATGATATGGTCGGTCGGTTTAGCCATGATTTCTCAGTTTGCCCCGGAACAGGGAAAAAAAGACGCCCACGATGCACATCCCGACAAAAATGGAAAAGGACAGGTTTACACATTTGATAAACTGCTGGTAGTTTTCGGGAGAAATTGCTTTGTGGCCGATGATTAAGGAAAACATCACCATGACGATGGCCATGCTGGCCATCTGTCCCATCAACCGCATGGTTGCTACGGTGCCGGAGGCAATCCCCAGATGACGTTTCTCCACCGAGCCCATGATGGCATTCATATTGGGCGAGGAAAACATGGCAAATCCAAATCCGAGTATGACCAGCGTGGCTGTGATATAAATCAGACTGGTATGGGATCCGATAAAAGTAAACAGGAACAATCCCAGGCCTGTCACCCCCATGCCAAAGGAGGCTATTTTCCTGGGCTCTATGCGATCCGACCATTTGCCTGCAAGGGGGGAGAAGGAAGCCATCATGATCGGTTGAGCGATGATAATCATACCGGCTGCCTGGGGTGAAAGACCCTTGATATACTGCAGATACAGGCTGATAAGAAAGGTTACGGCAAAGGTGGCAGCATAATGGATCATGGCTGCAAGACTGGAAAAGGTGAACAGTTTGTTCTGAGTGAAGAGTCTGACATCCATGACCGGGTAGCGCACCCGGAGTTCCTGCCAGATAAATACAGCCATGCAGAGACTGCCGGCGACCATCAGATATGCTGCGGTAGTGCTCGGCAGCAACGATGCACCATAGACCCATGCCAGGATGGAAACCCCGTACAGGAGGCTGCCAACAATATCCAGTTTTTCACCTCGGGCGTCAGCCCATTCTCCCTTCAAGTACTTGAGGGTAATCAGGATGGATACAATACCCAGGGGGACGACAGTGATAAAGAGGCTCCGCCAGCCGAGATTCTGGGTGAGTATGCCCCCGGCAAAGGGCCCCACCGAGAGACCGATATAAACAGCCGAAACATAGATGCCGATGGCCTTTCCCCGTTTTTTTGGTGGGAATATGGAGGTGATGATCGCCATACCGGTGGTGAGGAACATGGCTGACCCGACACCTTGAAAAATACGGAAAAAGATGAGCATTTCAACGGAACCGGCAAATGCCGCCAACAAGGTGGCAAGGGTGTATACAAACAAGCCCCAGGTGAAGATCTTTTTACGGCCATGAATATCGGCGATTCTGCCGGCAGGCACCAGTGTCACTGCCACAGCCAGAAGAAGTGATGTGGCGATCCAACTGAGTTGGACAGCATCGGCATTAAATTCTTTCTGAATTGACGGCAGGGCCACATTGACCGATGAAATCACAAACGGCCCCATAAAGGATGTAGTGGATGCCACGAACAAGGCGGATTTTTCCTGGGGTGTATAGTCGCTCAACTTTGTCTCCTATGTTACGCGAAGCTATCTCAAAAATGTTTTTTGGCCCAAATTCTGTGTTGAGCTCTCGTTTCAATTCCTCAAAATACTACAGTATTCCTTCGGATTGAAACTCGAGCCTGCCTTGACTTTGAACCAAAACCCTATTTTGGAGATGGCTTCCCAATACATGTGTAGCATACCCATTTTAGATGAACAATCGACAATTCGATGGATGTGGTATATGTTAGGAGCTGTAAGCCATAAGTCATAAGCTATAAGCAGCTTACCGCTTACGGTCTATGGCTCGGGCTATTTTATCATAAATGAAACACAGGAGACTAACATGAATACAACGCACCAACCAGCAGATGAAGAGCTGAAAGATCTTGTCTGTCCGACTTGCCAGTCGGATTTGAAACGCAGGCGGACCCGCAATCCGGATGCTTGTGAAATGTTGTGTGGCGGTTGCGGTGAGATGTTTGATGTGTGTGATCTCGAGACCGTTGAAAAGCTGAAAAAGACATGAACGACACCAAAAGACTACAGAGATGGCTGGGCATCGGTGCGATCCTGTTCGTCCTTGTCTATATCGGGGCGGTTTACTATACCATTCAGTTCCGGGGCCACCGTGAAGCACAAACAACATTAATCGAATCTGCACGGGCCATGGAACAGGAGCGTAACCTGCTGCTGCCGGAACTTCTGCTTCCCATGGGTATTCTCCTGACCCTGGCTGCTTGCTATCTCATCGTGAGGCATCGAAACCAGAAAACCTACCAGCGTCTTGATGATGATGTGGAAGAGATTGGTGATGAATGAATTGACCGGAAGTCAGCGACGAATGGATAGGTTTGAAAAAATGGGCCTATTTTCCGAATATATAAATTGCAAAATTCAAGCACCAAATTACAAATAAATCTCAAAAGACAATAATCAATGAGCTAAACAATGGTTATTTTTCAGTCGATATAAGAGCAAACGTTTGGAATTTGGAATTTCAGGAATTGATATTTGTTTGGTATTTATTATTTGTGATTTGGAATTTAACCTACGTCATTTGAAATCGTTTGCGCTTTTCTGAGGTGGAACCTGATCAGGTCTTCTATGCCAATATTATTATTATGTGCAGGAGGTTTTTGTGTTTCCCGAATTTACCATTTCAAATAAGTATATGGAACGCTATCCGGGTGTTGGTTTTGGTCTGGCCTTGATCAGTGACTGCAAAAATGTGGAAAATCCACCCGAATTTAAGACTTTCAAAAAAAAGCACTTACGGAAAATGCGCAAGCGGGAGACACTGGCGCAGATTACCGATCGCATCGACACCTACGCAGATTTTTTTCAGCAATTCGGATACCCCTGCCCTCTGGTCAAACATTTGAAACGGACCATCAATAGCGGCTTTCCCCGGTACGCTCTCCTGGTGGATGCCCACTTTATGGCGGAGATGTGTGCCGGGATTCTGGTGGCCGTAACCGATTTTGGCCAATTCGACGGCAAACTGACGCTCGATGTGGCCGTGGACGGGGAGACATGCGCGGGCATGGGAAATCGTGAATTCATCTTGAAAGAAAATGAGATCGTGTTGCGGGATGAAAAGGACATTGTCTGTGTTTTATGCCAGGGGGCGGACGAAAAGACCCGGGTAAGGGAGACCACGCGTCACGTTCTCTTTTATGCCTATGCTGTTCCCGGTGTCGATACGGTATACCTCAAAGAGGGTCTGACCATTGCGGCTGAAACGGTTGCCGGGTTTGGTGGGGGAAAGATCGAGGGGATAGAGATTTATTAGCCATAAGGATATGGCGGATTTAAGTTTTAGGTTTTAGGTAAGCTGTAAGCTCTAAGCGTCTTATGGCTTAATGCTTATCGCTTATTGCTTCAGCAAGGAGGAAAGTGATGAAAGTTGCGTTTATCGGAATGGGAACCATGGGGGCGCCCATGGCGCTAAAT
>JASJGV010000312.1:0-2868 GCA_033791325.1 Desulfobacterales bacterium
GAAAATCGTCAGCTTTTCTTGTGCAGCATTTCTTTGAATGTTTCCATGAACCCCGGGAGCTTATCCGATAAATTGTTAGTCATGGTAATCCGTTCTCTTTTTGAGATGGCTTCTATAACCTATTTATGACAACGCATATAAGGGGCTGTCAAAGGTTCCTGGCATGCGCCAACATATTTTTATTGACGGCCAGACCCATTTTGGGCTGTACCAGATCATGATGTTTTTCAACAAAAGGAAGATACACAAGGATAAAGCTTATAGGGGTTATCTGGATATCCGGCAGGATACTCATCACCTTTCGTCTTGGCTTGATAATGCCGGACAAGGTCAGTTTCAAACTTTCGAGGGCTTCTTTCAGGGGCAGGTTGACCGGGTGCAGGTTGCTGTCTGGTATCCCCTTTAAAAACTTTCCGGTGGGTTGAGCAACGGTCATTGTTTGGGAAAGTTTGGTAAAAAACTGTGGTCGAACCTTAAAAGCCAGGGCCCAGAAGTGAAATGCGGGATCCGGCATCCCGGGTTGGACAGCCCTGGGAAGATTGGCTTCCCGAACAAGGTCCGTATAAGAGGCCAGTGACATGCCGGAGATATCTGCCTTTATACGCCAGAAGGGCAAATATCGCAGCGGCCCTTCTTCACCTGCAAGATGGACCGCAGTGAGTTTTGAAAAGCCGTTTTGGCCTGGTTTGTACACCGCTTTACAATTCCTACAACCCAGCACCAGAGAATCCCGTTTTCCCTCGAGATCCCATCCGCAATGTGGGCACAAGGTAGGCAGAAAACGTATGTTCCAGTCGAGACGCTTGCCGGCATATACGGATGTGTCAAAATCGACAGCAAGCTTTTTCGTTATCGGCTTGTTCAGGACGGCATCTATAACACGTCCGTCAAAATAGAATGGTGCATAGATGATGCTTAGGCTATCCCCGATGTTAGCCTGGTGGACAATGGGCCTGGAAAGCGAATTGTTGAAACGTTTATCGATGATATCGATCATTTTAGAAAACGACAGCGTGGGTGGGATAAAGCGCCCGTTTATCTCGGGTGAAGCAAAACAAAGTTTTTGAGTCTGACTGCGAAGACCTACGGATATGGGGAGTAGCCCCTCATCGATGGCCTTGTGACTGACATCCACCAGTTGGTGTTCCATCTTGTCGGCAAGGCAGGAGAAGCGCATGCCCTTAAAACGCCAGTAAGGAACGTAGAAGAGCTCTTTATTCTCAGGTGCATTGCTCGGCAGCACATAGCGAAATTGTTTGGCCTGAAGAAATGATTTTACCCGACAGTACTGGCACTGGAACAATCTGTCGGTCTCTTCCAAAGCAGCCGGGGCGCCACACTGGGGGCACTGGTAATCAATCTGAAAACGAATGGGGGAACTCCTTAAAAACGGTTTTAGGTGTTAAGTTTTAGGTTTTAGGTTCTTGGTGATGCTATGAGTAAAAAAACGGACCCATAAACCAAGCATAGGTAAGGTTCTAAGACTGATGGGATTATCCAACGGTCGTAATAATCTCCTTCTGTTTGCTTCAAACAGGTGACCGGTTGTTTGCCGTCACTCGCCGGAGCTATAATCAAAAATCAAGCGGAATATATTTTTAGCAACAGCTATCGCTCCAAAAAAAAGCCATCAGCCGACAACCGTCAGCCTGTCCCTATTTTTTCCCCGCAACTCCCGCAGAATTTCGAATCCGGCAGATTTTCAGTGCCGCATTTGGTGCAATGCCTGGGCTCCGGCTTTTCTTCGGCAGGATGACCGCATCGTGAGCAGAACCCGGCATTGGCCGTCAGGTTTTTTCCGCAGGCTGTACACTGCCGGATAACAAGTTGCTGATGACCGCAATACGGACAGAATTTAGCATCGGCAGGGATCTCGTTGTGACATTCCGGACAGGGAAAAACTTCCGCTGCGGTTTGTTTTTGAGCTCCACCTGTTCCTGTAAAATATTGGGCAAACATGGCAGGCATCATGAGTCCCAGGCCGGTTCCCATGCCCATGCCGGCGCCGGAAGATTCGGCCTCCGAGGCCTTTTCCATGGCCATGGCGGCTTTCATCTGCATGAGCTTGTTCATATCGTCGAAGACACCCCTCCGGCTCCGGTCATCACTGGCCTCTTGAACCTCAGGCGGTGGTGTAATCGAATTCAGATAGAGGTGGGTCAAGGCCAGACCGAAATGACTGAAATCTTCCTGCAGGCGCTCCACCAACCCTTTTGCCAGTTCGTCATATTTTGATGGTAGGTTCAGAATGGAGTCGATGGATTCCCCCATGTAATCATTGAACCTGGATACGATGACGCGGTTCAGGTATTCATCAACCTCTGCTGTGGTGTAGATTCCCTGGGTACCGACCATGCTGTTGATAAACAACACGGGTTGCTCGACCTGTAAGTTGAAAATACCGAATGCCCGCAAGCGGATCAATCCAAGTTCGCTGTCTTTGAATGCCACAGGATCACGGGTTCCCCACTTGAGATTCGTGAAGATCTTCAGGTTGATGAAATAGACTTCCGCTCGCAACGGACTGTTCATTGCCCAGGGAATGCTGGCTATTTTTGTGAGAATCGGTATGTTGCCGGTTTTGAGCGTATGCCGGCCAGGCCCAAAAGCCTCGATTGCCTTGCCTTTGTAGAAAAAGACCCCTGCCTGGCTTTCCCGGATAGTCAACTGGGCCCCGTACTTGATTTCACCGGATCCTTTTTCCGGAAGCCTGTGCACCAGTTCTTGGCCGGTATTGTCAAACCATTCTAAATTTTCTAAAAAGATAAGATTGTCTGTGCCCATATTCGTACACCTCCAGCCCGGTGTTACCGGAAAAGAAAAAGATTTATTATCACGAAATCACGAAACCATGAAAGATCGAAACCA
>JASJGV010000313.1:0-2702 GCA_033791325.1 Desulfobacterales bacterium
CATGGAACGACTTTTTTACTGAAATTCCCCCCAAGATAAAAACGCATCTTAAAACAAAATCGTTGAAACGATTTTGTTTTAAGCAATGTTGAGGAAATAAAATATGCCGGAACAGACAGCAGCAGTCAATGAATACATACCTAAAATTCTGGTGGTTGATGATGAAAAAAGAATCCGGGAGAGTTGCCACACCGTACTGACCGGCGAAGGCTATGCAGTGGCCTGTGCCGAAAATGGAAGCCAGGGGCTTCAGATGATAGACCGGGAATATTTTGACATCATCCTGCTCGATCTCATGATGCCACATATGTCCGGTCTGGATATTCTCCCGGAAATCAAAGAAGACCACCCAGACACCGTTGTTATCGTCATCACCGGGTACTCAACGGTGGAACACTCCATCGAGGCCATGAAAGCAGGGGCTTTTGACTTTATCCCCAAGCCCTTCTCCCCCAAAAAGCTCAAGGTCGTGGTGTCCAAAGCCATTGAGCACATGCGGGCGCTCAAGGATATTGCCGAGGAAAAATCGAGAATGAGGGGCCTGATCAACCGGCTTTCGGCCGGTGTGGTGGCTACGGACAATCGCAAACAGGTCGTGCTGGCAAATCCAGCCTTACGCAAAATGATGGGTTACCACGGCAAGCATTTCATCGGCAAACCGGTTGAATCCATTACCGACAATGCCAAGCTGTTGGACATGATCTCTCAGGCACTCACAATGGACACAGATGCATCCCCGGAGCTGACCGATGAAATCCTGCTGAACAACAGCACGGAACAGGAAGAAGTTGTCCTGAACGTTCGCTGTGCACCCATTAAAGACCGGATCGGTTCAACCTTGGGCACCATCAGCGTATTACACGACATCACGATTCTAAAGAAAATGGATCAGATGAAATCTGACTTTGTCTCTCTTGTATCCCATGAAATCCGCAGTCCCATGAATTCGGTTCTCATGCAGCTCAAGGTCATCCTGGACGGTCTGGCAGGTGACATTACCGCTAAACAACAGGAGATGCTCACCCGAGCCTCCCTGAAAATCCACAGTCTGGTGGATATGGCCTCCGAGCTCCTTGATCTATCCAAAATAGAATCTGGTTTGATTACACTGGAAAAAGAGAATATTCAATTCAATGACCTACTTCAGGACCAGGTCAGTTTTCACTACGAAACCGCCAAGGCAAAGCAGATCAATCTTTGCTTCAATCCCTCTCCCGACCTGCCGCCGGTTCAGGCAAACCTGCAAAACATGGAAGAGGTCATATCGAATCTTGTCACCAATGCCATCAACTACACACCTGAGGGCGGTGAAATCCGCCTGGCTTTAACTCTTGAGAACGGATACCTGTGCATCGTTGTGGCAGATACCGGGTGGGGCATTCCTGAGGAGGATCTTGAACGGGTATTTACACGGTTCTATCGTGTTAAAAATGAAAAAACCCGCTACATCACCGGTACTGGGTTGGGTCTCCCAATTATAAAAAGCATTGTCGAAGCCCACAACTGAACCATCGAGGTCAAAAGCACCCCGGGCAAAGGAAGCGTTTTCAGCGTTTACATCCCGCACATCACTCCCTAGAATCATGTGCTCACCGCCGTACACGATCCCTGTTGAAAGTGTTACAGGGCCTGGTTCAATTTTCGTATCATCGACAGTATTTGCTTGGTGAGTAATTGCAGCGAATCCCTGGACAGATGGTCCAGGTTCTTGATGGATTGCCTGATATTTTCATATGCTGTTTCGAACTGACTTAAAAAATCATGTATATAATACCGTGTTCGTTTGGATTCAAAGGGAAAATCACGTTCAATCCGTCTGAATAAAGATCTCAGGGCAACAAGTGTTGGTATGTACCCCAATTTCTCATCACCCCTTCTGCTGTTCAACAAGGGCCCGATCCTAAAATAGTTCCCGGTGGTGATTATGCCAAGGCAACCATGACGCAGGGAAATCTGAAAGCAAGAGACCTCCTGCCTGTTATCGATACTGCTCCGAAAACCGTTTTCAGATGGAAAAACAGTTCGCATTCCCACTTTCATTCTGTTGATTGCGGAGGGCACCACCGTGCCCAGTACTTCCAGACCGCTGCCAGAGTAGGCCATCCAGTTATAAAAATGCTCAAAAACGCGAATATCTTCAAATCCTGCAGGCGGAGACTTTAGATTGCGCCAGAACATGGCTTCATAACCGTTGGCCACGAAAGCCCTTATCTTCTTCCCGGGACAGGTCGAATTTGCGAATTTAATAGAATAATTGGCCATAAACTCGATCACAATCCTTATCCATTTATCCAGGCTTTGCTCATTTTTCGATTGACAAATCATGTCCAGGTACAGGGGAAAATAACGGCAGTGGTTTCGCTCCAGGGATCTGTATGCCCGCGGTAAAATAATCCAGGGTGTTGAAACGTCGTCAAGAAGACTGAACAGGTTTTTAGGGTGCATGCTCTGTTGGACCGTGTTGAAAAATTCCTGAGGTGCCTTAAGAGAGGGCCAGAAATGAGTTGCATAAGTATTCTCTGCCTGACGTAAAAGTCCCTGCTCTATCTCTTGGAGCTCTGACAAAGCCTCTGGTTCATAGAAAACGGTTTTATCGGTCATGGGCCCGATCAATTCCCAGGCCGGTATTGCCATCTGTAGCAGCGACCGTGCAAACGACACATCCATACCGATTTCGCTCAAGACCAGCAGTATCCGGGTGT
>JASJGV010000314.1:0-5207 GCA_033791325.1 Desulfobacterales bacterium
CGCCACCTTGCATATGGAGGGCAACCGCTGGCGCCGGACCGAGCAGACATATGAAATTACACCCGACACGGTGCTTGCGTTTGATTTTATGAGCACCATTGAGGGAGAGATACATGGGATCGGTTTCGAAGAAGATGATAACCTGTGGAATGGTCAGCGAATTTTCCAGTTATTTGGCACATCGGCCTGGAGCTATCACTGGAGCCCACCATATACAGCTACCGACATGGGCAGTTATGTCCACTTTTCGATACCGGTAGGCCAGTATTATACGGGCAGCAACATGTCTCTGGTATTTGTCAACGATGACGATGGGGCTGTAATCGGCAACAGCTGGTTTAAAAATGTAAGGATTCATAATGATTAATTATCCCGGGTACACACAATTCGGATATCTGTACAAAGAGTAATCATGATGGATTTGACGAATTTATCCCTTTTGTGTTTTTGTAAGAAAAATGATATAGGCAGCGCATACCGAGATGCTTTCAGGTCATGTGATTATCGTGAGATATTTTTAGGATAACCTTTTTCGATAAGAATATTATTTATGGACACAAAAAGATACCTATCTGCCCAGGAACTGTTGGATGACTCCTTTGAGCTTGGAATACGAATTTTTAAAAGCGGATTCAGACCCAGCTTTATTATCGGTGTCTGGCGTGGCGGCACTCCTGCAGCAATTGCAGTTCAGGAAATATTGGACTACCTGGGGGTTAAAACCGATCACATCGCCATTCGGACTTCATCCTATTATGGTATCGACCAGAGAGACAAAGAGATCCGTGTGCATGGGTTGGAGTACGTTGTTCGACATGCCAACTGGGATGACGGACTGCTTATCATAGACGACGTATTCGATAGCGGCGGCAGTATTAAAGCTATCAACGAGACGCTTCGCAAGAAGATGCGTCGTAACATTCCAAATGACATTCGTATTGCCACGGTATGGTTTAAGCCGGAAAGAAATATAACGGAAATAGTACCTGACTATTATATCCATGAAACCGACCAGTGGCTGGTTTTTCCCCATGAACTGGATGGCCTTAGCCGCGAAGAGATATTCGCTAATAAACCGGGGCTGAAAAAGATGATCGAGAATGCGGGTTTAGCCTGAGGTGTTGAAAAACTTCGCAGCAAGCTATGGGAATGAGCTCGCTACTTCTGTAGATAAGGTCTCTGCTTGGGGTTTATACTGCTTGTCATAATAATGTTCCGAAAATAGAATCGCGGCATAAGGGTTTGTAGCAGAAAAACGGCCCTCAATCGGAACGTTTTTCTGACAACCCCTATAAAGCCGGATCATGGAGATAGTTTACTGCCGAATTGACGCTTATTTGCCCATAAGCGTCCAGCGAACTGAGCGACCCACCTGCGGTTGGATGGTCAGCATGAAAAACAGGGCTGCCGCAAAACCCATGCCGGCGGCAATCATGAACATACCGCGCAACCCGAATAAATCTGCCAGAAACCCGAAAGAGACACCAGCCGATATCACGCCCATATCAAAAGCTCCGTAAAAAAAACTGTATACGCGACCCCGAACCGCGGTGTCGCTTGTATCGGCAACCAGCGCGGTCAATGCAGGGAGGCATATGGTAGAGCCAATTCCGTACAGCAGCGCAGCGGCAATAAGCATCGTTAGAGAGTCTATCCGGGCGATTACGACCACCGAGGCGATGATAATCAGAAACGAGTAGAAAAACATGGGTCCCCGTCCATAAATATCTGCGAAATGAGCGATGGAAAACCGGCCGATGATCATGGTGCCGGAAGCGATCATAAAAAACAATCCGACTTTCTGAATACCCACGTTTTCCAATAAAAGGGGCAAAAAAGTGAAAAATACACCATAAATCTGTGCTTCGATGAAAAGAACCACTGATGCAACAATGACGATCCGGGTAAAAACGGCCTCTTTAAAGGTAATGGCTGCTTGTTCAGTGGGATTTCGATACGGTTCGCGGATAAAGAAAATCATCAAAAGACCGCCAAGACCCACCAGAGAGCACCCTGCCAACAGGCAGGTCATACCAAAATGGGTAAAGATGGTCACTCCGACCATGGGGCCAAGAGCCATGGATAAAACGGAAGCGATACTCATGTGACCCAGAATTTCGCCCCGGTGTCGAGGAGAGGCTATATCGGTGATTAACGTGGGTGAAGCGGTGGTGAAAAAAGTAATACCGGTGCCGTGAAAAAAACGGACGCATAAAAGATAGACAAAAGAATTTGATAACAGATAAAGAGGGGGGGCGATGGTAAACACCGCCAACCCGATGATCAGAGATAATTTACGGGTTTTGCGATCGGTAACCAGACCGGCAACCGGGCGCATGGCCAATACACCCAAGGCAAACGATCCTAGCACCGAACCGAGAGCAAGGTGAGAATACCCTAATTCGGATAGATAGAGCGGCAGGGTGGGCATCAGCAGCATCTCATTGAAGAAGAAGAGCCCTGAAGCGATGAACAGCAAAAGCAAATTGCGATTTTTCAGAATATAGCGCATGTTGCCGGGCACATTAGCATATGCGGCCTGTAATTTCGAAGAATTATTACTGCTCAACACAAAACCGTTTTCAGCGATGGCTGTTTGACATCGGATTTAAAGATGCGATAGGTTGCCTGTACCAAAAAATAAAAATTGAAGAACCTCGCAGCAAGCTACGGGGAATACGCTCGCTATTGCGGTTCAAGAATAGCTATCCATAACCAAGGAATGACCCTATGAAAACAATCAAAAGTGATCCGAAACGCTACGATGTCATCATAGTGGGCGGTGGACCGGCAGGTTTGTTCGCAGCATATTATCTGGGTGAACATGCCGATCTCGATGTTTTGCTCATTGAGAAGGGCAAAGGGACTTCCCGTCGTAAGTGCCCGATAAATGAAGAGCAGGGTTGCGTGAAGTGCAAACCCTGCAATATTCTTTGCGGCGTGGGGGGGGCTGGTCTCTTTTCAGACGGCAAGTTGAACTACATCCATAAGCTGGGAAAGACCGACCTGACCCAGTTTATGCCCCAGCACAAGGCTGAAGATCTCCTCGATGAAACCGAAAAGATATTCAACCGGTTCGGTATGGACGGTCCTGTCTACCCCACGGATATGGCTGAGGCCCGGAACATCCGTAAGCAGGCTAAACGTTATGGTATCGATCTCATGATCATCAAGCAAAAGCACCTGGGGAGTGACTGCCTGCCAAGCCATATCGAAGGCCTTGCCAAGGAAATCAAATCAAAAGGCGTCGAGATACATACTTCCGAGGAGGTCAAAGACGTCATCATAAAAAATGGAGCGGTTGCCGGTGTTCTTACCAATCGAAAGCGATACAAGGCCCGCAATGTCATTCTGGCGCCCGGTCGTGTAGGTGCGGAATGGGTAGGTAAACTGGCCATGAAGCATGGTCTCGGGCTTTCACATCGGGGAATCGAGGTGGGGATACGGGTGGAGGTTCACAACGACATTATGCAGGATCTGTGTGACGTTATTTATGATCCGACATTTTTCATCCAGACCGGAAAATACGACGATGAAACCCGGACATTCTGTACCAATGCAGGGGGCTACGTGGCCCAGGAAACCTATGCGGATTTTGTGTGTGTGAACGGTCACGCATATCTGAACCAAAAATCGAACAACACGAACTTTGCATTCCTGTCTAAAGTGGTTCTGACGGAACCCGTGACGGACAACCAGGCGTACGGGGAGGCAATTGGCAGCCTGGCAAGTCTCATCGGTGGTGGTCGGCCAATCCTGCAGCGCTTCGGCGATCTGAAGCGGGGGCGCCGGAGCACCTGGAACCGGGTTCGAAAAGGGTATATTGAACCGACCCTGAACAACGTGGTGTGCGGGGATATCGCCATGGCCCTTCCTGAGAGAATTTTAACAAATATTATCGAAGGTCTCGACAAACTGAATTTTGTGGTACCGGGTGTGTCAAATGATGAAACCCTGCTCTATGCACCGGAGATTAAATTTTTTGCTACACAGATTGAAACAGACAATCACCTGGAAACTAAAATAAAAGGCATGTATGTGGCCGGTGATGGCCCCGGTGTAGCGGGGAACATTGTCTCTGCCAGCGCCACTGGATTGATACCCGCCAAGGCGATATTGGGCAAAGGATAAAAAAGGGTTGGAGGTTTGGAGCGTAAGCCCTTAATCTCTTGGTTCATAGCTGTTGGTTAGGCCAAGGGCAAAGAGAAACAGCTAACAGCCGGCTACCGTCAGGTTGCCCAGAAAATCGTCCACAGCCTGGTTATAAAGGTGGTGGAAATCATCTGCCGGCAATAGGGATTTTTCCATTTTTCTAAACTGGATGAGGCCGTGCAGCATTGCCCAGAGGATAACGGCATGGCGCCTCGGTCGGGTTGTATGAAAGACACCCTGTTGTCTGCCGTTGTCGATAGACGTTACCAGAAGATTCAGGACCTGGTTGGCATGTTCATCGATCTGCCGCTTTAATCCGGGTTCGAAAACAGTGCCGGGAGAAGACAGGAAGAAATTTAAAATATCAAAATAGTCTTTGTTATCTTCACTGAAAGTCAGGTAAGCAAGGGAAATTTTACGAAGCCGTGTCAGGGGGTCTTCGGCATTTTTGGCTGTTTTCTGTATCTTTTGGGATAGAATTTCAAGTCCTTCTTCCTGCAAGGCGACAAAAATTTCTTCCTTGCTTCCAAAATAGGAATACAGCGTTCCGACGCCTAATTCAGCTGCCTGGGCTATACGCTTTATGGAGGCCATGGACATGCCGTGTTTGAACAAAACCTTTCTAGCTGCATCCAGGATCTGGGTATGCCGTTCGCGTATTTCCCGTTTTCTTCTTTCCTTCAATCCCAAGTTATCCGCTCGTATTTCTGAAATAACGTTATTGTGAAAATTACTGTATATAAGCGGCGTGGCCGCGTACGATAACAATCACGCAGTGATTTTATTCTGGCAGCGCAAAGCGTGTAAAGATAAAGGCCGTAATAAGCCCGGCCACAATATGCCAGATGCCCCACCAGCCCACCAGGATGGCCATGCCCCCCAGGCCGCCGAAAAAATTGAATACCAGCACGAGGCCCAATGCAGAATTTTGGATACCCACTTCGATTGCCACTGCCCGTGAATCCCTTTCCGGCAGGCGGAACAGTTTTGCAGACCAGTACCCGAGATTCAATGCCAGGGCATTGTGGAACAGCACCACCAGGATAACCAGTCCG
>JASJGV010000315.1:0-3687 GCA_033791325.1 Desulfobacterales bacterium
GCGCATTAACCGATCCAGACGCCGGGGCGGCAAGCTGGTGGTGGTGGACCCCCGGCGTTCTGTGGCGGCTAAAAAAGCAGACCTTTTCCTACAGGTACGACCCGGAACGGACGCTGCTCTGGCCCTTGGTCTGATCAGGTATCTTGTCCATGAAAGGGCTTTTGACCAGGAATTTGTGGCGTCCTACAGCCTCGGGTTTAAAGAACTGGCATCATCTGCTGAGAAATTCACATCGACCTACGTAGCTCAACAGACAGGTGTTTCAGAAGCAGTGATTAAGCAACTGCAGGACATGCTGCTGCAAAATCTTCCCAAATGTGTCAGTTTTGCAGGAATTTCCATAGAACACCAGACCAATGGGTTCAACACCATTCGGGCCATTGCTTCATTGAGTGCTTTGTGCGGTGCTATCGACATCCAGGGTGGTGAATTATGGAACAAAGATATTCAAGTCAATCGTCTCAATCCATTGAACAAAAAGCAGTTCAAAGAGATGGATCCGGCAGGATATGAGCAATACCCTCTGTTTTACGACGTAATGGGCAAGTGCCATTCGCTCTCCGGTATCGATTATATGCTCGGGAATGGGAGGTACCCCATAAGGGGTTTGATCTTTTCAGGTACCAATCCTGTCTTGACGAATCCCAACGCAAAAAAGGTGGCAAAAGCCTTTGCCAATCTGGATCTTCTGGTGGCAAGGGATCTTTTTATGACGGAAAGTGCCAAACTGGCCCATTACATCATTCCGGCGGCTTCCTTTTTAGAACGATCCGAACTTCACATCTATTCGGATGTCCAGAAAGTGGCGCTTTCACAAAAAGCTCTGAACATGGAGGGTGTTTGGGATGAATATACCTTCTGGCATGATCTGGCGCACCGGCTTGGCTTTGGTCAAACCTATTTTCCATGGGAAGATGAAACCGCAGTAAACAGATGGCTTCTGAAACCCACCGGGATCACCCTGGAAGCGTTGACAACGAACCCTGCAGGGGTGGTTTACAATGACAGGATCGAATATCAAAAATTCAAAACACAGCCGTGTCTGACGCCCTCGGGCAAATTCGAATTTGTCTCGGAACATCTGGATGTGCTGGGCTGTTCACCCCGCCCGGAATATAAATCGCCCGATTACCTTACCACCCTCAAGCCTGATTTTCCGCTACAGATGATTACAGGTACCCGAAAAGCGATTTTCTATCACTCACGGTTTCATGAGATCGAAAAATTCAAACGAACCATTCCCCGGGCCCAGGTTGAAATTCACGAGGGCGATGCATCAGAATTGAATATTGAGGATGGGGAGATGGTGCGGATTGTATCCAAGATCGGGGAAATTACCATCCAGGTGAGAGTGATGTATGATCACAGCATCCTGAAAGGGTTTGTGGCAGTTCCCCACGGCTGGAACACCCCAAACGTAAACCGCCTGACAGATGACCGGGATGCCGACCCGGTGGGAGGATTTCCAAACTTGAAGATCGTCCCGGTCAGAATCGAAAAATTGTCATCGAACCTCAACGCCTGCCATTAATTGACTGACTTTTATTTACACCCGAAATCTCTTATACAGAACACGTGGTAGTTAATGCGTCGGTCGAGAAACCCTTATGCCGCGATCCTATTTTCGGAACATTATTATGACAAGCGGTATAAAATCTGACATCTCCTGATTACATAAAGCAATCAACTCTCATAGATGTCACTGGCACGGTAATGATTTTGTCATTTTCGTCCGGCCAATGTGAATCTGAGGTTCAAATCATACAATCATTGGCAGACCTCTATCCCCGGATTTGATGAAATCTTCAATTCCTGAATCGATTAGCACACTGTAATTTACTTACGAAGTCAATAATCTAAAATTGTGTTGACCACGATGAAAAGATAAAAGGAAGACTTGGTTATTGAGCCAACTGCTTCAGTACAATCAGAATCAGTCCTGTTCATTGAAACTACTTCGCATAACTGGCTCTTCCCGCAGGTTAGTGCTGTAGTACACCATGGCGGATGCGGAACGACTACCGCCGGACTGCTGGCAGGGAAGCCGAGTATTATCTGTCCGTTCTTCGGAGACCAGCCCTTCTGGGGGCGGCAGGTAGAGCGCATCGGAGTTGGGCCATCTCCAATACCACTGAAAAGGTTCACCGTTGAGCGTCTCTGTCACGCTATTAAAGTGGTGTGAATGACTCAGCAATGCGCCGAAACGTTGCTGCATTGGGCAACTGTTTTCAAAAGGAAAACGGCATATCCAATGCTATCGCATTCATAACTCAATGGATGAATGACAAGTAATTCCGCGAGTCGTGAAGAGCGTCAAGAGACGATTATAGCAAAGCATGGGTTGCATGCGTATGCAAAAAAATACTTGACAGTTTATATATAAATAATTATATATAAAATAATACTATTAAAGGCGGTCAACATGCTCAAATATGCACTTCTCGGCTTTCTGAATTATGACAACAAAACCGGATACGAACTCAAGCAGACCATGGACCGGTCCACCAACCACTTCTGGCATGCCAAACAAAGCCAGATATACCAGACACTCAAGAAGCTGGCGTCCGACGGGCTGGTCGTTTCGCATCCCGAACATCAGGAAAGCCGCCCTGACAGGCGCGTTTACGCCATCACCGACTCCGGGAAAAAGGCCATGGCTGCCTGGCTCGCAAAGCCGGTCACCACGCTAGAGCCGAACAAACAGCTTTTGTTGCTGAAGTTGTTTTTTTCGGGTGGACTTGGGAAAGAAACACTCTTGACGCAGTTGCGCCTGCTGCGCAAGCTCCACGAGCAGCAGCTCGACCTGTACAATACCGAGTCGCCGGATGTCATCAAGCAGCATGGCAAATCAAATCCTGAGCTGAGCAGGGATACGATTATGTGGGAACGCACACGTCGTTTTGGTGAACGTCATGAAAAAATGTATGTCGACTGGTTGGATGAAACCATTCGGATGATCGCGGAGCATTTTTAAGGAAAGGCCTTAAAAATTTTTCTCCCATATATAAAAAATTATATATAAATAAATACTTAAAAGTAGAATAGGCATGCAGCAAAAGGAATCATCAACAATCACAGGCCCCGGCAGTTCGGAATGCTCATCCAAAACCCCACCTTTCAAAACCATCAAAGCCCTGTTCGCGGCCATGCCTTCAGGAATGAATCCCGAGGCCGCCGACGGGATGGAAGCGGTGGTTCAATTTCATTTGACCGGCTCAGAAACCATGGACGGCCATCTCATCATCAAGGAAGGCGGCTGCTCCTACAGCGATGGGGTGCATCCCAACCCCACGACATCCATCCGGTCAGATTCCGAACTCTGGCTGGCAATTTCCAACAATGAAACGTCAGGTGAAGAAGCCTTTCTGCACCAGCATTACTCGGTCGAAGGTGACATGACCATTCTGCTTAAATTCAACCAGCTGTTCGCCTGGGCGAAAGTTGAGGATCCATGCGAAAGTATCCCAGCCTACAAAAACGAATACGATTACCATGCCTTCCAACCGGGTCAAATCAATCGCATTGTTATTTTCGACGGCGGGCCGCGCGATACCGGACTCAGCAAAACAGCTATCAGGGTGGATCATTATTGTAGCGGGGCCCGATCGGCAGGAGCCGAATTCGAGCATGTCAAACTCAAGTACATGAGCATCCATCCATGTATGGGCTGCTACACCTGCTGGACGA
>JASJGV010000316.1:0-4238 GCA_033791325.1 Desulfobacterales bacterium
CTTTTCCTTGACGCAGAACTTTCCAAACCCAGAGATTAGGACATCTTCCTCACTCTCAAGAGTTTGTTTGATAATTTCTAAAAGGGATTCTACGATATCGGTGCTCTGGTTTTGTGTCAGGTTGTTGCTATATTGGATTGCTTCAATTAGGTCTGCTTTTGTTAATGCCATGGGGGCTCCTTTTGAAGATAACGAACGGGATGGATGTAGTAAGAATGCCAAATATAGTTAATAAGGTCAACTGGAGAAGGTTCCGAATTTCCCTCTATTCTGATTGTGCTTGGGGGGACTACTGGGGGGACCTAAGAAATTTAAAAATAAAAAAGGGACTCAGAATTGCTTCTAAGTCCCTGTTATTATTGGGTGGCGACCCCAAGGGGATTTGAACCCCTGTTGCCGGCGTGAAAGGCCGGTGTCCTGGACCAGGCTAGACGATGGGGTCGTGATGTTTGAACATTTAAGATGGTGGGCCGTGCGCGGCTCGAACGCGCGACTCTCTGCTTAAAAGGCAGATACTCTACCGACTGAGTTAACGGCCCGTGAAAACAATATCATTTAACGGTAATTTTCGTGAGTGTCAATAAAAATTTGTCTGTTTTCTTCGATTATTTGTCTTTGCCGGAATAGACTGCAGCCTGCTGTGAGGTCTTTTAATGGCTTCGACGAATTCCATCTTGATATTCTGGTGGGTGCTGTTGAGAGCTTCATTTCCGCCAGAACTCCGGTGCCAAAAGAATGATGACAGTATAAATTTCTAATCGACCCAGAAGCATGCACCAGATGAGAAGCCATTTGCCCAGAGACGGAATGACGGCATAATTTTCCGCAGGCCCAACCATACCGAATCCCGGACCGATATTTCCGATACAGGAGGCAACAGCCGTCAGGGATGTCATGAAATCGACGCCGAGACCAGACAGGATTACGGTACAGATGGCGAAGAGGCCGATATAGAGGGCCAGGAACCCGATAACACTACGGATAATCTCTTCCGGGATGGGTTTTCCATTGATTTTGATATGCGTTATGGATCTGGGGTGTACCAGCAGAAAGAGTTCTCTGGTGCAGTACTTGAACAGGAGCATGATTCTGAGGCACTTGACGCCGCCGCCGGTGGATCCGGCCGAGGCTCCGATGAACATACACAAAAACAGAATTGTCTGGGACATGGCCGGCCATGTCTCGTAATCTGCCGTGGCAAATCCTGTGGTTGTCAGAATCGACACCACCTGAAAGGCTCCGTACCGGATGGCCTCACCCATGGTGTGATAGACTTCTCCATAGATGTTCCAGCTTACCAGCAGCACCAGAAGTAGTGAAAGAAAGAGGAAAAAACGTCCTTCGGCATCGCGCCAGATTGCCAGGGGTTTTCCTTTCAGCATCTGATAATGCAGAGAGAAATTGATTCCGGCCATCAGCATGAACAGGATAAAAACAGAGTCGAAATAGGCACTGTCGTAATGGGCAATGGAAGCGTTTTTTGTGGAGAACCCACCGGTGGGCATGGTGGTAAATGTGTGGCAGACCGCTTCATAGAGATTCATGCCGCCGGCCAGGAGCAATAAAACCTGGAGAAAGGTAAACAGGATGTATACTTTCCATAGGGTGAGGGCGGTTTCCTGGATACGGGGTTTGAGTTTGTCCGGGACCGGCGTGGGGACTTCTGCCTTGTAGAGCTGCATGCCGCCGACTTTCAACAAGGGGAGTACGGCCAGGGATAATACGATGATTCCCATTCCCCCGAGCCACTGGATAAAGCTTCGCCAGAAAAGAATACCCTCGGCATGTTGTTCGATGTTGGTGAAGATGGATGCCCCGGTGGTTGTAAACCCGGAGACCGACTCGAAGAAGGCATCTGTAAAAGACACCCCTTCACCGGCCAAAAAAAACGGCAGGGCGCCGAAAAGGCCCATGGCTGTCCAGCCGAAAAAGACGATAGCCATACCCTCCCGCTGACGGATGTCGGCGATTTGTACACCCCGGAAGCCGAGGGTCATGGCTGTGCCGAAGAATAACGTGATGGTTAGCGATATTAGCATGGGCATACCGCTGCCATCCCTGAAATAGAGACTTACCCCAAGGGGTGTTGCCATGGTCAGACCAAAAAACAGGGTTAGCAAGCCCACCACATAGAGTATGAGGCGCCAGCGCATTAGAAGAATTCCAGTTTGACGGTGAGGATTTTTTCGATTTTAGGAACGGCCTGTCTCTTGGCGAAAATGATGACTTTATCTCCCGGCTCCACCACGGTGTCACCCGTAGGGATGATGATGTCTTCCTTGTGGATGACACTGATGAGGAGGGCGCCTTTGGGAAATGCAACCTTCTTGATGGGTTTTCCGACAAGATCCGATGTTTCCAGAGCCACGGCTTCGAGCACTTCCGCCTGCTCCCCCTTTAATGTCGTGGCGGACAGGATTTTCCCCTTGCGGATGTGCTGCAGAATACTGCTGATGGCGGAGCGCCGCGTGCTGACCACCTGATCAAGACCGATGGTGGACAGCAGGGGAAAATAACTGAAGCGGCTGATCTTGGTGATCGAACTTCGCACTCCCATTCGTTTACCAAGAAGGGAAACGAGAATATTGGTTTCTTCATTATCCGTTACGGCCATCAGGGCATCCATGTCCTGGATGTTTTCTTCCCTGAGAAGTCCCTGATCCGATCCATCCCCACACAGAACCACCGTCTTATTCAGGGTCTGCGCCAGGGCATCGCATCGCTCTTTGCTTCGTTCGATTATTTTGGTGTGAATCGAATTTTGTTCGAGCAGGGCTGCCAGGCGATAACCGATTCTGCCGCCGCCGACAATGAGAACCCGGTTGAGTGGAGCATCGTGTTTGTCGAACATCTGGAGTGTTTCGGAAAGAATATCTTGTTTGCAGATGAAATAGACCAGATCACCGGGTAGCAAGCGATCATTGCCGCCAGGAACGATGAGTTCTTCATTGCGAACGATGGCGGCAATCAAGGGGCGGGAATCTCCAAAGAGACCGGGAAGGTCAGAAAGTGCCGCTCCGGCCATGCGAGAGCTTTCGCCCAGGGTAACACCGACGAATTTGATGCGGCCATTTTCAAAATCGCTTACATCCACGGCACCCGGAACACTGAGGAGCCTGCGGATGGTGTTGACCACCTCAATCTCCGGGTTGATAATCGTATCAATATGCGGAGGGTTATCCCGAAATATCTGATGATAAGGATCGTATGCGGCATCGCGAAGGCGGGCCAGTTTCTTGGTATTGGGTGAAATGATATGGGCGGCAAGGCAGGCCACAAGGTTTGTTTCGTCACTGTCCGTGACGGCCAGCAATATTTCCGCTTCTTTAATACCCGCTTCATCCAGAACGGCAGGGCTGCTTCCTGATCCATGGATGGTCTGGACATCGACGTGGTCGGTGACGCGGCGAATCGAGTCCATGTCGTTGTCGATAAGTACCACATCCTTATTTTCCAGGGCCAGACGACCGGCAATATGGAATCCTACCTCACCAGCTCCGACGATAATGATCTTCAATGGGTTCTTCTCTTCTGTTGTGGGTTAAGATTTTTACAACCATCTAAAATGATATGATTATTCAGATGTTCATCCTCATTGCAAGGCTGACATTATTACAGGGTGGAGAAGGTGTCAATGGCAAGCCGTTATTTGAGGTTCTCCTTTATTCCATCATTTGAACTCTGGTCCTTCGTGCCAGGGCAGAGACGTTTGGCTCTGCCGGAATGAGTCCGAGAAAGAATCCATATACTTGGTGATAAGGTCCTTCATGGGGGTAACCCAGTGTAGGCCGTCTGGTTCTGGGTACCTACCTATATAATTATGATTAAACCACAGAACAGCCCCCCGGAGACCAACACCAGCCAGTCGCTTTTTCGGGCTGTCGGGTTTTCGACAGACTGGTTTTCATCATAGCATCTTGCGATCATGGCCATGGCAAGTTTGTCTGCATTCTGGAATACACCACGCATGAGCGGCATGACAAAGGTTTCGATCCGATAGAGGGGGTTTTTTCGGCGTTCCACACAGCGGGCTTTCTGGGCTTCGGAAATATCACGTGTTTTTTGAAAGATGACGGGTATAAAGCGTACAATCAACCCCATCATGGTTGCCATTCGTTTTTCGGGTATGAAGGGAACAGGGGCCAGGAGCCGCTGTACAGACTTTTTGATGGCCGAGATACGGGTGGATGAAATAAAGAGGAAACCCAGCAAAACCACCATCAGTAAGCGCCAGCAAA
>JASJGV010000317.1:0-9116 GCA_033791325.1 Desulfobacterales bacterium
GTCTGCTAATAGCTCTCAGCCACCCTCGAATCCTTGATTCCTGGAGCCCCTGGGCTAATAGAACGCATCTAAAAAATAGGATTTTTGTTCAAAGTCAAGGCGAGGCCGAGTTCAACCCGCCCCGCAAACACAGCGGGATAAACATCCATACTTTTGTATTTTGAGGAAACCCATGGAAACCATGCACCCCGACACATCCATCACCACCATCGCAAAAGAACTCAGCATCAAGGATCAGCAAGTAGACGCCGTGGCCGGACTTCTCTCCGATGGATCTACCATTCCGTTTATTGCACGCTATCGAAAAGAAATCACCGGAAGCCTGGATGAAGTTATTGTAACAGCCATACGGGACAGGCTCAACCAGTTACGGGATCTTGGGGATAGACAAGTTGCCATCCTGAAATCTCTTGAAAAGCATGGGCATCTGACCGATGAACTCCATCAGAAGGTCCTTGAAACGCAAACAATGGCAGTGCTTGAAGACCTCTATCTGCCATTCAAACCCAAACGGCGAACCAAAGCCGTTATCGCAAAGGAAAAAGGCCTCGAACCCCTGGCGCATTTGATTCTGGAGCAGAACAATATCGATCCAGCCCAGGAAGCAGCCCCATATGTCGATCCTGAAAAAAAGGTTGAAACCATTGAAGACGCCCTCGCCGGTGCCCGGGACATTATTGCTGAAATTATCAATGAAAACGACGAGACACGCTCTCAGCTTCGAAACCTCTTTTTTGCCAAAGCCAAAATAAAAAGCCGGGTTGTCGTGGGCATGGAGGAAACCGGCGCCAAATTCAAGGATTATTTTGACTGGGAAGAATCCATCGCCAAGGTGCCGTCTCACCGGATGTTGGCCATGCGGCGTGGGGAAAAAGAAAACATTCTAATCCTGGACATTTCACCTGCAGAAGAAGACGCCATTGCCATAATGGAAGCCGTGTTTGTCAAAGGCGGCGGGGCTGATTCGACTCAGGTAAAACTGGCTGTCATGGATGGATACAAACGACTCCTGTCTCATTCCATGGAAACAGAAGCCCGTATGTATACAAAAACGCGCGCCGATAGCGAAGCCATTCGGGTCTTTGCGGAAAACCTTCGGCAACTGCTGTTGTCACCACCCTTGGGCGCCAAGCGGGTAATGGGAATCGATCCGGGTTTCAGAACAGGGTGCAAGGTTGCCTGTCTGGACCGCCAGGGAACACTTCTGCATCATGATACCATCTACCCGCACATGTCACAGAAAAAGGCACTTGAAGATACCGCGAAAATAAAAACCCTGTGCAATCAGTTTCAAACCGAAGCCATTGCAGTGGGTAACGGCACCGCCGGCAGAGAGACCGAGGCCTTTGTCAAGGCCGTCCTGCCACCAGAAATGGTGCAGGTACTCATGGTCAATGAAAGTGGTGCATCTGTCTATTCCGCATCAGAAGTAGCCCGGGAAGAATTTCCAGATCATGACCTCACCGTACGCGGCGCTGTGTCCATCGGTCGACGACTGATGGACCCTCTGGCCGAGCTAGTAAAGATCGATCCCAAATCCATCGGGGTCTGCCAGTACCAGCATGATGTCGACCAGACAGCCCTCAAGCAGACCCTTGACGACGTTGTGATGAGCGGTGTCAACAATGTTGGTGTCGATCTGAACAGGGCCAGTGCCCAGCTTTTGACGTATGTTTCAGGCTTAAATGCAGGAATTGCCAAAAACATCGTCCTCCATCGTGATACCAACGGCCCCTTTGGAAGTCGCAAACAACTCCTGAAAGTCTCGCGTCTGGGACCCAAAGCATTTGAACAGTCAGCAGGTTTTCTGCGCATCATGGACGGTAAAAATCCACTGGATGCCAGCGCTGTGCATCCTGAAAGTTACGCCATCGTCGATGCCATGTCAAAAGACCTAAAATCATCTATTACCGATATGATGAAAAAGCCTGATCTGCGGACCCAGATCGATCTGCCCCACTATGTATCGGCGACTGTGGGTATTCCCACACTCAATGACATCCTGGATGAATTGGCTAAACCCGGACGTGACCCAAGAAAAACATTCGAGGCTTTTTCATTTACCGACGGCATTGAAAAAGTCGCTGATTTGCGCAAAGGCATGCAGCTTCCGGGTATCGTGACAAACATAACGGCTTTCGGTGCTTTTGTAGACATCGGCGTCCATCAGGACGGACTCGTTCATATCAGTCAGATGGCAGATCGATTCGTTAAAAACCCGGCCGACATCGTAAAGGTTCAGCAGCAGGTTCTGGTAACCATACTTGACGTGGATATGGATAGAAACCGAATAGCCCTTTCCATGAAAAAAGCTGTCGATCCCGAGGAAAAGAAGACCCGGAAAAAAAATCAAACCAGAAAGCCGAAAAATCATCCAGGCAAGCCTAAACCAGAAAAAAAGCATAAAACCGAAAAAAAACCGGCTTTTCAAGGCTCTCTGGCAGAAGCGCTGCTAAAAAGCGGATTGAAGTAGAGGATTCAGGAGACAGAAGTCAGAATACAGAATTTCGTATAGCGCTAAATTGTTTTAATGCTGGAAAATCGCTCCACCAGCGCCTCCAGGTAGCGCGATTTCACCTGCTGGGTAGCCAGTGCGCGGTCAATGGGAGATAAACGAAGGATTGCACCCAGAACTGCGGCCAATGCACGATGCTGCCAGAGTACACGATTGTCGAATATCAGATGCTGCAGCTTTCCCCGTTCCAGGGCCATCACCACGGCTCGATGGGTACCGTTCAAAGGTGTAATCACCCGTTTCGATCGGGTAAGCATAGATAACGAACCGCTTTTCGTACAGGCCCTAACGCAGACGCCGCATCCCAGGCAGCGGTCTTCATCGACCCTGGCCACCTTTCTCTTGGGGCTGTTTGGATCATTGGCAGACACCAAGGTCATGGCCTCCACCGGACAAAGTGCCACACATTTGCCACAGCCGTTGCAGGTGTCCTCTTGAACAAGCGGTAGAAAGTTGGTTGTATGAATGGGATGCATGACAGCAAAACGTCGTGCCGCAATCATGGCCTCGCAGCAACACCCACAACAATTACAGATAAAGTTGACGCCCTGGCGTACATTCTCACCAAACTGAACCAGATTGGATTCGCGTGCCTGGTCTAGTAAATCCAAGCCTTCAGAGACATCCACTGCCCGCGCATGACCGTGCCGGATGAGGGATTCAGCCGATGTGTTGAAAGTCATGCAGATGTTCATGGGCGCATCACAGGCTCGCCCCTTGTGCATCATCTTGTGTCTGCAGTAACACATGCTGACACCGCGGTGAGTGGCAGTTTCGATCACGCTGCTGGCCCGTTCATAGTCGAGAACATGTAAGACGTTCTCCTTTGACAGGATGGGTTCATGAATAAAAGCGCGCCCCAGCTGTGTCTGGCCCCGGGTAAAGAGTTCCCTTACAAAATCCTCCTCTACATTGAGATACTCGTAGAAAAGCTCACCCAGCAGTTTCTGATCGATGTCCTCACGGATACGCATCATGGAGAACTCGAAAAAGCCAGCCATGGGCGGCGGCAGTACGTAGTGCATCTCTCCGGAGACCTCAAAATCCACCAGTAAGGCTTTTTGCGCCAGATCATCCAGGATCTTGATTGCCGCACTGTTGGATATTTGCCAGATACGTGCAGCCCGACGTGCTGTAAAAGGTTTGATGGGTAGCAGGGAAACCCGTTCTGCGTCCTTTTCGTCGAAGAGCACCATCAATATTTGTGTGAGGAGTTTGGAGGGCGGTGCGCCCTGGGGAAAACGGTTCAGACGCTCGGTTAAGCGCTGGTAGGCGGATTGTTCAACTGTATGGGCCATGGTTTCCTGTATTTCCTTTGCATGGGGTTGCAGGATCAGAAATGCAGAAAGAATTCCTTGTCAGGGAATGTACAGGTCAGTCCGGACATGTGAATGCCCGGACTGACCTGCTAACAAATAACACTAATACCACTATTTGATCCAGGAAGGTGTCTTGAACATCGTACCCGGATAAGCTGTCAGCGGCGGATCGGTGAAGATCGGCTGCAGTTCACCACCTTGCACCTGGTAATGGACTACCGGCGCTCCTGATTGGGCACGCAGGACATTATCCTTGTCCCACATGATCTTGCCCATCTCGCCAACATAGCCGTTTTGTTTTATATAAGCGTTCACGGCTTTGAAATAATAGGCAACGCCCACCTTGACCACTGCACTTGCCCAGGCCTTGACGGCCGTGTAAGCGATCCAGGCACCGGCCGGCACCTGGTGCTTATAAAGACCCACAAACTTATCAACCCAGGCTTGTCCAGCGGCATTGGGTGCTTTGGGTCCCGGAAGTCCGCTGGGCATTTCGCCCACAACACCGTCAGCCAATTTGCCCAGAGAATCCACGACTTCACGTGGCGTAACACCCCAGCCAAGACTGATAATAGCGTTGGAAGGGTTCTTTAGAAACTGCTGGATAAAAGTGATATTTTCCTGCCCACTCGGAATTTCGATATGGATGAGGGCCGGTTTGATCCTACGGATCTGTGAAAGAATGACGCCCCATTCGTTGGTACCATAAGGTACGGTTTCCCGTTTGGCCACTTTCCAGCCTTTGTCAATAAAACTTTGATTGAGCGTGTCACCAACCTCAAGACCCCATGAATCGTCGGTATTGATAATCACCACTTTTTTATTGGGGTATTTGTAGGGAAGTGCCATCAGCGCACGAAACATGCTTTTAGCCTGTTCGACACCCACATCGGTGGTCTGATAGATATTGTAATATTTAGCAGGGTCTTCCTTGAAGATGTCCACAGCTGCCTGGGAACCGTCATCCGCAAAAAAGGGTGCATCATATTTTCCATAGGCGCGAACGTCCTGACCCCAACCAGCCCAGCCGGCATGCACCGAAGCCACATTCTTCTGGCCGCACAGATAATCGGCTGCCTGCATGACCACCTCGGGCTCAAATCCCTTGGAATCGAAACGGATGATCTCAAGCTGTTTGCCCAGAAGACCACCCGATCCATTGATCTCGTCAATGGCCATTTTGATGCCTTTGAAATAGTCTGAACCGGACCCGGCAGCCCAGCCGGTCATGGGAATCGGCACACCGACCGGAATAGTATCGGCCGCCATGACCGCAGGCGTAATAATCAGACAAGCCGCCATAACCAAAGTTAATAGACTGATTCTTTTCATGTATTACCTCCCTTTTTTTGGAATTAGAGTTAGATCTTATTTAGAGCGACAATGTCGCATTTTATGGATCCCCACGGGCATGCCCGTGGTATTCTGCGAAGGCGGATAAAATCGTCAACCGATTTTATTTACCGAACGCTTTAGAAAAAGACCCATAACGCCGTTTGGAAGCGCCAAGACCAAAATTACCACCAAAGCACCCATGGCCACCGCCCGGTATGCGCCCAGGGGTGCCATGAATTCACTGCCGGCGACAACCAGGAAAGCACCCAGAATGGCTCCGGGGAAATGACCCAAGCCGCCCACCAACATCATAACCATCAATATACTAAAAAGGTCCATATCCAGCATGCGGAAAGAAAGTACCCCGTAAAAATGGCCGTAAAAAGCGCCTATGATACCGGTTAAAAAAGAGGTCAGGGCAAAAACCATCAACTTATATTTAAATGCGCTGACACCCAGGCTCATGGCAAAATCCTGAGAATCCTTAAGGGCCAGAAACGCAACACCCCAGTACGATTTAATGGCAAACATAATGATCAGTGCGCAGGTAAGGGATACCAGCAGTGTCAGATAAAAGGTCGGCACAATATTAGCCGAACTGAATGCATAACCAAAGATATTGATGGGGGGGATGGTCAGAAGACCAACGGATCCACCAGAGCCCAGGGCAATACCGATCTCTCCCCTTAATGTTGGCTGCAGGGCCATATGTACACCAAACGTCACCAGAGCCACATAGGGTCCTGCCAGTTTCAGACAGGGCAGCCCCACCAGAACCCCCATACCGGCAGTAAACAGACCGGCCATCAGAATGGACAGCACGGGTGTTACATGATGCTCGATAGCGAGGATACCGGAACAATAGGCGCCCATGACAAAAAAGGCGACCTGGCCAAACGAGAAAATGCCTGCAAAACCCATCATGACGTCCCAGCACGAGGCTACAACAGCCCAGATGAGACACATGATCAGAATATTCATGATAAAGCGGATATCCCCCACAAAGATGGGTAGGATCGCCATGATCCCATAGGAAACGCCGATGATGATTGCCATATTCTTTAAACGCATAACCTAATCGCCTTTTCCCATGAGACCCTGGGGCCGCAGCACCAGGGTTGCCAGCAACAGAATGAAAAGCGCAATAATGCCGTAGCTCATACCAAATATCCAACCCACAAACGCCTCCACCATGCCGATAATGAAGGCCGCATAAAGACCACCCCGGATAGAACCCATACCGCCAAATGCGGTAACCACCCAGGCTTTTATCATGATGGTGCCCCCGGAGTTGGGATTGATAAACCACTTCTGGCTCAATAGGATGCCGCCGAATCCCACCATGACAGTTGAAATGGCAAAGGTCGCGGCAAAAATACGCTCCTGGGGAATACCGACGATTTTGGCCCCCACCGGATTTTGGGCCACGGCTTGTACGGCCATGCCCAGACGGGTATTGTTGAGCATCCATCCAAAAATAAGGATACCACCCAGGGACATGACAAAAATCAATATATCCTGATAGCTAAACACCAGCTGACCCACTTCAAGGGTCCCCTCCAGGATGGGGGGCAACGATTTCATACGCACACCAAATACCACTGAATATAAGCTGGTCAGAAAAAGTGCCAGACCCAGGGTCAACATCATGACCTTGTTTTCCCAGTCATCACGTTTTCTCAAGGGCGCGATCAAGAGTTTTTCCAGGCCATATCCAACAACAAACATCAGGGGCATCACAATGAGCAGAACCGTCAGGTAACCACCGAATTGAAGACCAAGACCAAAGATCAATATCCATGCAAAATAGCCGCCCATATTGAAAAAATCTCCATAGGCGAAATTAAAGGCCTTGGTCACACCATAAACCAGGGTCATACCCACGGCCATCAGGGCATAGACAGAGCCAGTGGACAGCCCGGCGATGATCACATCGGTGATCTCGTAAAACAATAATATGGTATCTTCACTAAACAATATTTTTTCCCCTTAACAGATTGTGAAAAAATATAAATCTCAAATAACAAGCAACAAAATTCAAACAAATCCCAAGAAACAATATCCAAATTACAAAATATAGAAAGTATATACGGAAGTTGATGCTATTTTGACTTCTCCAGTATTGCTGAAAAGATCTTTTTTAATTCAGTACTTTCCTGAATCAGAAATTTGGCATCGTCAGAGTTCTCTATATTAGTTGTCTCGTGGATTAACCTCAGCCAAAATGCACTTTCTTTTGCTTCCTTGCGACTGATTTTCATTCTAAATAAGAAATCTTTTTTGCCCAACGACTCATTGGCCTCTATATAATTCGCACCCACTGAACCTGAGGATCTAATCAGCTGTTTGCCATCTTCTATATTGGCAATTGTCTTTGGTAATGATTTAACAAAAATCCTTACCATTTTAGCAAACTGAAATGTCCTCTCCTCAAGATCATATGGTTTGGAATTTCGAGTTTTGGTCATTGAAATTTATTTGCTATTTGTATTTTGGTAATTGGTTATTCATTTTTCATTGGCGCTTTACACCAATGCATAAATGTTACATGCCCAGAAAAATTTCTTTCAAATCATCATTGCAAAGCGCTTCGTCTTTGCTTCCCTCAAAGGAAATCCGCCCTTCCTCCATGACATAAATTCTGTCCGCCAGTTCAGTAATCTGGGGAATATTTTGTTCCACCAGAAGAACCGTCTTGCCCTGCTCATTGATCCGTTTAATAGTGGAAAAAATCTCATGACGCAGACTGGGCTGAAGTCCTAAGGAGGGTTCATCGACACACAGGAAATCGGCGTTGGACATCAAGCCCCTGGCCACGGCCAGCATTCGGGCTTCACCGCCGCTCATGGTTGAGGCAAACTGTTTCTGACGTTCCACCAGACGCGGAAAGAGATCGAATACCCGCTCCAGATTTTTCTTTTCCTGGGAGCGCGCATTCTTGGAATAAGCACCCAGCTTCAGATTCTCCAATACGGTCATATAAGGGAATAATTCGCGGTTTTCAGCGATGTAGATCAGACCCATGTTGACGATCTTTTCGGTTGCCTGGCCCATGATGTCATGCTCTTTATAAATGACACGGCCGTTGGCCTTGTCCACCAAGCCGCAGATGGATTTTAAAAGGGTGCTCTTGCCATGTCCATTGGGCCCCAAAATGACCACCACCTGGCCTCGTTCAACCGAAATGGAAACATCCTTCAGGACATGTGACTGACCATAATAGGCATTTAACTTTTCAACATTTAGCATAGGAATCCCCTAGGTAACACTCGATCACCCTTGGGTTTTTGACCGCCTTTTCAGGTGTGTCACAGCAGATCTCTGCCCCGGATTCGATGATAAGCAGTTTTTCGGTCAGTTCGGTCAACACCTTCATAAAATGCTCGATAATAATTATGGTAACACCCAATTCCCGGTTGATACGTTTGATCAGATCCATCAGCTTCTTGATTTCATTGGCATTGCATCCCCCCATGGGTTCATCCAGCATAAGAATTTTTGGCTTTGTGGCCAGGGCCGCCCCGATCATCAGCTTCTTTTTAGAAAGGAGGTTTAAAAGACCCGTGTTCTGTAGACGCTCCTCTTCAAGTTCCACAAAACGGATCACCTTGTCCACATGGGCCGCGTCAAGACCGCCGCGTGCACCAAAACGGCTGCCCACGGAAATGCTTTTCTGAACGGTCAGACTGGGAAAAACCTGCGGAATCTGGAACGTACGGGCAATACCTGCTTTGGCTATACGATAAGGTGGTAGGCCGGCTATGTTGCGGCCCATAAATTCGATGGTGCCCTCATATGGATAGAAACCGGTGATGAGGTTGTAAACTGTCGATTTGCCGGCGCCGTTGGGCCCGGCAATACCAAAGATCTGTCCTTCCTGAACTTCAAAACTGAGGTCGTTCACCGCTTTGAGTTCTCCAAACTTTTTAGTAACATGTATGGCTTTG
>JASJGV010000318.1:0-15798 GCA_033791325.1 Desulfobacterales bacterium
CGGATCTGATGTCCTCCGGCCTTTCCCGTAGGGTAAACAACATGACAAAATCGACATCATCCTTTGAATTCACCTGGTGAAATATCCAGAAAATGGTGTTTCCCCTATGATATTGGTTGTAATAACAACCATTAGTTACCTTTTGTCATGTTGTTTATGCAACATTGGGGTTTACTTTGCTCTTTGCCCATGTGGTCAGCTTCTCACGGAAAATCTTTGAATTGTGACGTATATCCACCGGGAATGCCTTGTGAAATAAAACAGTATCGATCCCTTGGGTGATGACGGACTCCTGGCCAAGTTCCAGCAGTTCCTCGGTAATCTTCTGCTTGTTTTTTTTCCGACATCTCTTTTCCAGTTCAATACATATAACCGGCTTTTGCTTGGGTCGCGGCCCCACTCCCACCAGGGCACTTCTGAAAACATCTGGGTGACGATTGAATATCGCCTCACAGGGAATAGTGAACAAGATTTGATCTGGTGTTACAACACGGTGGCTTTTCCTCCCACAAAACCAGAGGCGGTTTTCCGTATCGATCCAACCAAGATCCCCCATACGGTGCCATATACTGGTGCTTTCTTCTATCTTAGAAAGCAAGTCATCTCGTTTCCGTTGAAAATATCGGTGAGTTACCAGATCGCCTTTGACGGTGATTTCACCAATTTCGCCGTCCGGAATCACCAGGTCCTCGGACCACTGGGAGATGGGTTCGTCATTGATATGAATGATGCGTACCTTCAGATTCGGCAACACCCGACCCACGCATATTCCGTATCCCTGTTCACTCAACTGGCGTGTCTTTTGTAATATCTCATGGCTTCCCATCACCGACACCGGCATGGCTTCCGTAGCGCCATACCCGGGGAATATTTCAGTTTCAGGATTCAGCATCTGACTGAACCTCTCGAGGTTGTCGGGCAATGCAGGTGCTCCGGCCGAAATCACCCGCTTCAAGGATGGAAACCTGATATTATGCGCCTCACCGTACCGCCCTACACGATTGAGCAATGCCGGAGATGCAAACATATTTGTCACACCATGGTTCAGAATCAGCTCGATAATACGCGCAGGATCTACCCGTGCCGGTTTGGTGGGGTCCATATCCGGTATAACGGCGGTCATTCCAAGGGCTGGATCGAATAGAGCAAACAGTGGAAATGTGGGCAAATCGATTTCTCCGGGAGAAATGTCAAACCGGTTTTTGATATGCTTTACCTGCGCATCGAAAATACCGTGGGTGTAGACGACCCCCTTTGCAGGTCCTGTGCTGCCTGTCGTAAAAAGAATCGCTGCTGTTTCATCTTTCTGGGTTTTTGCTATTGGAAACGGCTTCCAGGGTGTTCGGCGAATATCCGCAAGCCTGAGGCCTCCCCAAAACCACCGTTTACCGACCGTTATGGATATATTGATTGATTTAAAAAATTTAGGAGCGCATATGCGTACTGCCTGGGCCAGGGATATGCCAATAAAAGCGTTTGCCTTGCTCTCCGATAGACAGTTAAGCATTCCTTTCATTCCCATTCCCGGATCCACCACCACGGGCACCGCGCCGACTTTAAAAAGAGCAAAGGTCAGAGCGAAAAAATCGAGACTCGGCTTTACCATCAAAATGGTCCGGGTACCTCGCTTGATACCATGACGCAGAAGACCGTATGCCAAACAATCAGACTCCCTGTCCAGCTGCCGGAAAGTGAGATGAGCATATGCCATTCCCCTGTCCCGGTTCTGACGCAGGGGGCAAACCACAGCTCTTGTATAGGGCTGATTACGTGCCATTTCACGAAGCAGGGAAGCCACGTTAACCATTTCATCTTTTTCAAATTCGTCGGGCATGGGTTTTTGGTTTTTGGTTTTACGTTTTAGGTTTTAAGTTTTAGGTAGTGGCCAGGAGCTGAAAGCAATGAGCGGCTTACTGCTTATTGTTGTTATTTCAATGTATTATAAATAATTATTTCATACTGTCTTTTAGCATGAATTTGCTGACGAGGTCAATAACCATCTCGGCTGCATCCTCCAGGACATAATGACCCGCGTCCTCAAAGGTATGCACGTGGGCATCTGGAAAAAGATGACGCCATTCATCGAGATAGGCCCTGGTAAAGACAAAATCTTTCATACCCCAGCAGATAAGCATGGGTACGTTTCCCAGACGATGCAATTCATTCTGAACTGACTTAACCGTCTCAAAGCTTGCATCACCTGGTTTGAGGGGAATGTCTTCCACGAACTTGAGTGTGGCAACACGATTCTGCCAGGAATTGTATGGCGCTATCAGCCCTGATTTCACATCGGGTGGCAAACCCTTGACGCTGGCCATAAAAAGAGCGCTGCGTGCAAAAGCGTTACAACCGAGAACGGCCATCTTTGCAAAGGGTTTGACATGCCGTATCAATTTCAGCCTGAGGGGCAGGGGATGTCCTTTGGGTGGGAAGAATGCTGCGGTATTGAGCAGGACAATTTTATCTATTCGATCCAGCTGCCTGAGTGCATAGGCAATACCGATCATACCTCCCCAATCGTGGAGAACCAGTGTTATTTTCCCTTTTATTTCCAGGCGCCTGATAAAATTCTCCAGATCATTTATTCGAGAATCAAGTGTATAGTTGTATTGCTCCTGCGTTGGTTTGTCCGACAGTCCGCAACCCACATGATCCACAGCTATGGCGCGATATTGGGGAGAAAGCGCCTGAATGAGTTGCCGGTAGTAAAATGACCAGGTCGGGTTGCCATGCACCATGATGACCGTAGATCCCGCACCCTCATCCACATAGTGATATTTGAACCCGTTCATATCCATGAAATGGGAGTCGAATGGATATAAATGGCGGAATGGCTCAAGATCGATGGGTTTATTTTTTACCATAGTGACTTTCTAATAGGTTATCAGGCTGTAGACTGTTAGGCTGTAGGCTGCTAATAGTCTAATAGTCTAACAGCCTACAGCCTGCTTTACTGTTCATTACCATCTAATTCCCAGCATCAGGCAATTCAACCCGCTACCAATACCCAGCATCCCCACCATGTCATTGGCTTTGAAAAAATCACGTTCGGCAGCGATGGCGGCTGTAATGGGCAGGGATACCGTCCCGATATTACCGAGATACTGAAATGTCGTAAAATCCCGTTGACTGGGTATGCCTATGGACTTCAAGATCGTGTCTTGATGCGTCGAACCGACCTGGTGACAGACAATCTTGTCAGGCTGGGTTTCAGTAAGAGAGAGTGTGGTGCGGAATGCCCGATAGGTTTCGATGCCCAGAGCTACCCCATGCTTCAGTACCCCTATGGAATCCGTATTCATAATCTGATTTCCCACGGTGGATATGCCACTGTCAGGTCCCCACGTGCAAAGACCGTGATGTTCAGTGGCGCATCGACCGGCACCACCCAGGAGTCGGTGCTTTTGATGAGACAGAGACATCTTCGTCAAGAGCACGGCAACAGCGCCTGAGCCACCCGTCAGTGTGGCAACGGTTTGTTTGAATATATCCATACTTCCGGCCGACAGCATTCTTTGGATGGTGCTGTCTACAATTTCACGAGCTGACTCACAGGACACCACAAGACCGGCAGATATCTGACCGAGCTCAATGGCGTTTGCCACCTGAACCAAACCATTCAGAACGCCAAGACACGCATTGGAAACATCATAAACCAGCGTATCCGGGCCCAGACCCAGGCCATCGGACACGGCACAGGCAGTGGCCGGTTCCAGGTTATCACGACAGACCCCACCGTACACCAGCATCTGAATCGATTGGGGGTCGATGCTGGCTGCTGCAATGGCTTTTTCACCCGCTAGTATCGCACCTTCTGCCATCCGGAATCCCGGATCCCAGAATCGTCTTTCACGAATACCCGTGAGGGACTCCAATTGTCCTTTCTGGAAGTGAAGGACATCATACAGCGGCGCCAGACGTTTTTCCAGGTCTGCCGAACTCACCACGTTAGGCGGCAATTCGTATCCAAAAGAGCATAGGGAAACATTTGTGTATTTCATAATAACGGTTTTAAGTTTTAGGTTTTAAGTAATGCTCGCAGTTTATTAGCCAAAAATAGCCTCCCGGCCTGGCTATCTATTAATCGGCACCAACCCGATGCTGAATTTTTCCATATGATAAATGGGCAGGCCGTCAACTGTCAACAGACAGTCGGCAGCGAGCATGGGATATGGTTTTTCTATTATATTTGTCACCACTGCCAAAAGTTCGATGCGCCTGTTTTCAGGCGTGATTTGACCACGATAGGTCCATTGATGAGGGACCTTCGATACCAGAGAAAAACAATGTGTTTTCACCATGTCGGGCCAGCGTTCCAGGGCTATGAACTTCAACAATTGTATCAGCGATTCAAGACCCAGGGATCCAGGGCAAACCGGGTCACCCATAAAGTGGGCCTTGAAAAACCATTCCTCTGGCAAAACCTCTTTAGAAGCCTTGATGATACCGAAGCCATGGGGTCCCCCATCTGCAATATAGGCATCAATGTGGTCGATCATGCGTATGGCCCGTCCTGGAAGTACTGCATTTTCATGGATATGTCCATGTGGATCATCCGGTGCCGTGGGTGCATAATCCGGCATGGGCAACACCTTGCCAGTTTCTGAACCCACAGGAAGTGTAAACCGGGACATCTGGATCTGCTGCAAGCCCACCTGGTCCGTCAAGGCTTTTTGTGTGAAAAACCCGAAATGCGTCTGACCCTGGTAAATCATCTCCCGGGATTGCAGGACCTGGAAATCAAAGTGCTCGATAATCATGTCACCGGCTTCAGAAACCTGTGTCAACCGTGCTCGCGTTGTCAGAGACGATGTTTTTGCAGATACGTCGCCACTGATTTCAGCCGTACCGCCCAGATTCCTGAACCTGAGATCTTTTTCACTCCGCAAGGCTGAACCCAGGTAGGCCGCCAGCCACCCACAGGGTTGCAGGGCAATTTCATTCAACACGCAAAATGGCATCCGGGGTATGCGATTGGCACGAAAAAACCAGGCATCCGGGTCAATATCCACCTCGGCTTCGATCCATCCATGGGGTTTCAATATCCAGGGTTCAGCTTCAGCTGCAACCACCCGGTCCATGAACAGATAAGGCGGTCTCGGCAACCTGGCAATGAACCGGTGACTGTCAAATTCCCGATAGGGTTCACCAAACGCACGCGAGGGTTTCCCAAAGGCGAATTCTTCCAGCATTTTGCGATTAAAAATCTCTGTGCTCTCATCAATAACCATTGACGGCGATTTCTCTATATTGCAGGTATGCTTTCCAGTGCTGTTTTGCGCTTCACCGGCCTGCCAGATCCTTTCGATCTCTTCCCGCGTGCCACCGGTCAACTGAATGGAAATACAGTCAAAATAAACAATGTACGAACCATCGGCTGTCATGCGGGCATCGGCAATAGCATAAGGTTCCGGTCCATAACCTATTTCCTTGATTTCAATCTCATACACCACATGGCGTGTGTCGGGTGTCACAGGCCCCCGGCACTTCAATACACTTTCAACACCCACGACCGGCTCATAACACGCATTCTCATTTTCGCTGATCCATCCGATACGCTGCAGAAAAACACGCAGGGTGTGGGCACAACACTCGTACATAAGCGTGCCCGGCATGACCATGTCATCAACAAAATGGCAGGTCAGGTACCAGTCGTTCGGATGCACATCTGCTTCAGCGCGTATCATACCCTTACCAAAAGCACCCCCATAGGGGTCAAATGTGAGCACACGATCAATGAGCCGCATGCGCCCGTCCGGCAGCCGCAGAGAGGGAGACATGGCTTTGCCCTGAAACGCCTCACCAAAGGCATCGCTCAGGCGTCCTGATCTCAGGGCATCCAGTGCAAGCTCAGAAAATGTTTCATTTGTTACCGGGGCCGGGTGCTGCCATTCACGTTCATCCACCTCTTTCTTTGGAGCGCCATCGGTCTTTTTATCGACAATACCCCCCGAATTTCGTACTTCCTCCTCGGTAAAGAAACCCGCGCAGCCATCTTTCATTTGAATTAGCAGTTTGTCATCGATAAACCCTTTGAATTTAAAAAAGAAAAGGTGCGTGTCTCCCTGACGTATAAACTTTTCGATCTCAATATCATATCGTATCGTCTCGCCCGGCTGCGGCAAACCCCTGAAAAAGGTCACACAGGCATCCAGCAAACGATAGGTTCTCCGGCCCTTGACCACATGATCGATCCCCAGGTAGGAGCTGAGAAACAGATCTGCCTGGCCGGCCTCCACCGATATGCAGCCAGGTGCGCGGTTGCCATCCAGATACCATGCATCCGGAAGCACATCGTGTTCGGTTACAATCCGGCCACCACCCAGGGAACATTTTTCCCCCACAATAGAAATAACCCGATCCACCAGCATGAGGGGCTCGTCCGGCAGCCGCACCCGGGCCGGGTAAGTATCAACCACTTGGAATTCAGGGCCAAACACCTTGGCTACAGAACCTGTAGCAAACTCAAGACAGTCTTTTCTAGAATATTCCGGATCGTTTTCCGGGGCCCGACAAGTCTCCGGGTCTGTTCCAACGGTCTCAGTCGGGCGGGTTTGACCTGTATGTGCGGTCAGGAGTTGGGCCTGCAGGACAATGGCCTCCTCATAGTCCTGGGTCATCCGGCTGGAAAATTCCAGAAAGGATTTGTGTGCTTCCAGGCTTGCCTGGGTATTTTCTTGAACCGATCGCATGAGTTCCAGGGCAATCTGGTCGGGAACGCTTTTATACTGAGACCCGGGATTGTTCTCTGTTTTGATCATGAAATCGCCTGGCTCTCCGGGTTTTGATCTTTCTGGGGGTAAGATATCCGAATCGGTTTTGTGCGGTAGAAAGGCCGGCAGGGGAGGGAGGGAATTTTTACCACCGACACGTATGTGTATCCGGTCCAAAGCCTTTGTTTTAGATATGGCCCTCGGTTCCAGCAAGGCTTCATCATATACGATATCCATATCAGGTGGATAAGCTGTTTTCCCATACAATTTATCGAGATCGACACTAACCCTTTCTGCGCTCAGGGCGCCCAGTAATTTCAGCACTGCAAGGTATTCATTGTCATCGTTTTGGCTGACGGCGACGGCAAGGTGGGGACTGCCATCGAGAGTCTGCTGTATCATCCGCGTACAGGAAGCCCGGGGTCCCATTTCGATAAAAATACGTATATCATCATCGTAGGCCTGTTTAACAGTCCGGGTAAAATCGAACCCATTAAGCGCCTGGTCCAGTATGGATGCAGCAGCATTCTCACTGTTCAGGTCATAGGCATGCCCCCACGCACAACTGTAAAAACGAATATTCTCAGGCGGCTCCACGGGATGCAGATGAAGTTGTCGATAGTCATCCTTTACAGGTTTGACCGCATCACAGTGAACCGTCACCACACCTTCCAGAATAACGGCGTTACAGCCCAGTATTTTGATAACCTTCCGGATGGATTCTTTCTCACCACCAATGACGGATTCCCTGGGTGAATTGATAATCAACAGGCGTGTCATGGGGAATTGCCCGATAACACTCATGACCTCCTCTGCCGATCTGTCCACTGCCATCACCTGCCATTCAAACTGTCTTTCCGGATCCAAGTCCCAGGCCCTCTTGAGGGAAAGACACGGTCCGGTTAAGGCCGTCTTGAACAAAGGTGATTCAATCATCCGTTCCAACAGATGGTCCTGACCCTTCCAGGCACCCATGGCAACCAGTCCTGCAGTTTCGCCGAGACTGTATCCGATGACTGCCTCGGGCTGGTTTACAAACTGCAACATCAGTCTGGCAGCCACAGTCCCCTGCATAACCTGTCCAAAGATCGCATACAGCGGGTCGGCATGAATCTGAACCATGGCATCTGTTTGCCACCGGTTTTCCCAGGACATCCGATACGGTACAAATCGTTCGGGAATCATTTGTCTTTTCAATTGACGGGTCTCTTCATCCATCCGGTGCAGAATACCCGGCCATTGGATTCCCATATCCCGTCCCATACCAAGATAGTGATTGCCGGAGCCGGGAAAAACAAAGGCCATACCGGCAGAAGTCCCCAGGGGTTCGGGCGTGTAAAAGATATTTGCATGACCGGGGGCAGAATCCTTTTTCCCTGAAGCGACCAGCTGTTTGGCTTGGTAAATATCGTTTTCAACTGCATGGATATCTTTGACCACCAGGCTAAGCGCTCTTTTCTTATCCGGCCTACAACCTTTTGTTTCGTACCAGACCCGGGCGATCATCTCCACGGGCTGTCCCATGGAAATCCCTTTCCTGATCTGATCCCGAAGAACGTCCAGGTTTTCCATGATTTCGTGGTCATGATCACCTTCCAAAACAAAAAGCCCGCTGGACTGGTATCCCAGGGGACGAAGCCTGTCCTGAGCAACCCCCTGGACCGATCGATTCCTTGCTCCTTCATGACCTTCCAGAAGAACATGTGTGCAGTTTCCATCGGACGTCATGACGCCCACACAAGCCCTCCGGGGTTTGTTCTGCCGATCACGAAACCAGTACTGGGGCTTGATGGGAATGTGAAAACGTTCTTCCCACACGGTATTGCCGGGCGATCGATAGCCCGGCATGGGTGGTATAAGGGCGTGGTAAAGACACAGGCTTGTTTTTACGAGAGAAGACAAACCTGATGCGGCACCCATATGCCCAACAATCGGTTTTGTACTGTTGACGGCACAATGCAGCCCCGTGTCACTCAAAACCGCATTCAACGCCTTTGACTCAATGACATCCTCGTCATAAATACCACTTCCGTGCGTCTCGAACAGACTGATATCAGACAACCCGATATCAGCCTCCTGGACAGCACGCTCGAGAGATTTCTGATATGCCTCCGGTGATACGGTCTGGCTTTCCGTTGCAATCCCACCGGCAGCACCAAAACCGTTGATGATAGCATAAATACGATCTTTTTCTGCGATGGCGTCTTCCAGGCGTTTGAGTACCAGAGCTGTGCCGCCTTCTCCGGGAAGCGTTCCCTGGGCAGAGGAATCAAAGGGCGATACACAGCCTGCATCGGAATAGGGTCTGAGACGATGATGTGTAGCCAGATATCGAAGATCCCCGGTAAAATCTACAGCACCTACCAGCATCATATCCGTGTCCTTGCCCTGCAAGGCTCTGACACCTATTTCTAAGGCTTTTATGCCGGAGGCCTCTTCACACGAGACCACAAAACTGGGCCCACCCAATAAAAATTCCTTGGCGATCCGGCTTGCGATCACACTGGGCAAGGCGCCCAGCGTTCGGTTTGAGGTCAACGGCCGGCTGATGGCTGATTTCAGGGAACGGGTCCATTCAGCGACATCGGAATCTTGAAAGTTTAACCCATATTGTTTTTCCCATTGGCGCATACTTTCGTTCACGATCCATCTTAAATGAAAATTGGTGGCTTCGTAGTCAAAATCCGCGCCCACCATCACGCCCACACGGGGCCGTTTCACCTTGAGGGCGACACCGGCATCGAGCAGGGCGTTTCTGCACAGGTTCAGCATAAGGAGATGTTGCGGCAATATATCCGGTATTTCATTTGGGGGAATGCGAAACACACCCATATCCAAAGAAATATCTCGCATGAATGCGCCGTGCTCCGGAACCAGCTGCTGAAAATAGGTATCGGTGCCCACCCGGGTGCCACGAAGACGATTATGGTGTTCAATAATGGATTGCCCGTTGAAAACAGCCTCCTGAAAAGCTCTCAGAGACGATACTTTCCCCATGGCAGCGCTCATTCCTATGATCGCAACCCGGGGTTTCTCTATTGTGGATGTTATAGAGTAGTCAGCATCATTATCATTCTCTGGAACGACACGATTTTGTAGCGATAGTGTGTCTTTTTGATGGGTATTTGAATTCGGCCATTCTTCCAGAAGCATATGGGCATTGATACCGCCAAATCCAAAGGCACTCACAGCGACTCGGCGGGGGGTTTCATCATTTCGTGGGACCCAGTCAGCCGCTTCCGTCTGAATCCTGAAAGGGCTCTCTATCAATGGGCTGTTCTCAGTTGGTTCCGTAAAGTTGTTTGATGGCGGTAGTTTCTTATGCTTTAATGCAAGTAATACTTTAAGTGTTCCAGCTGCCCCGGCGGCTGTCAAAAGATGCCCGATCGTTGATTTGACTGAGCCAATGGGACAAATTCCGGCATCGCCTGCAATGCCCTGCCACAGTGTTGACAGGCTGCTCAGTTCGGTATGATCCCCAAGGGGGGTACCAGCCCCGTGGCATTCGATCAGATCAACCTGGTCCGGTGTCCACCCGGCAGTGTCATAGGCAATGCGCATGGCTCTTAACTGGCCTTCGCTCATGGGTGCCAGAAGGCTGCCTCCCATATCGTTGGAAAGCCCGATGCTCTTGATGACCGCCAGAATGTCATCATCATCCCTTACTGCATCTTCCACACGCTTCAATACAAACATGCCGACACCTTCCCCTACAACCAGACCGTCCGCACTTTTGTCAAAAGGCGCGCAACGACCCGACGGAGACAAGGCCCGAAGCTGGGAAAATCCAACCTGTGTGTAGAGGCAGTCGGGCCTCGAAACACCACCCACCAACATGGCATCGGCCCTTTGTTGCGACAAGGCGTCGCAGGCAAGCTTGAATGCTACCAGCGATGATGCACAGGCCGCGTCCAGTGTATGCGTGCCGTTTCCGAGGCCAAGCCCTTTTGCCAACAGGGCTGCCGGAAAGCCGGTCATCCTGCCGGCCAGGCATTGATTCTTGGTCAAGACCGGCTCCATCCCCTCGACCATGGGATCAAATAATCGTCTCTCAAGATAAGATCCCAGAATATTCTCCGCTATCAAGGAGGATGTGTCTGTGGGAAGGGCGATGGCGGCGAGAATCACACCGGTTCGTTTTCGGTCGATGGGTTTGTGCCGGGCGCTATAAAATGCCTCTCTGCCTGCGTGCAGAACAATCCGGTGAAGGGGATCTAGATCATTAAGCAGCTCCTGGTCAATATCGAGAGTGTCAAAGCAATAGTCGATATCCTGATTCAAGAGGCAGGCTATCCTGGATACGGCTTTGTCAGGCCGAAGTCTTTCTGTGGTCATCTCTGCCGGGTCTATCCGCCAACGATCCTTTCCAACTTCCTGGCAGGCATCTCTTTTGTGAACCAGATTGCCCCAGAAAGCATCCAGAGTGTCCGCACCAGGTAAAAGTCCAGCCATGCTGACAATGGCGATTTTGTATGGTCGGGGATTTGGAATGTTGTGCCGTATGTTTTTCACATGCGATTCTTTATTCATATATGGAAAAATGGAATTGTGGAATGATGGAATGATGGATTTGTGGCAGTAAATAGCGCAGTCAGCCTTTATTGCACTCCTTGTTTCATCTGGTTTTCCCTTTTCGGCCTTACATACCTGAGTCATGTCCGCTTTACAACCGCGAAAACATTCGCTTCGTGAATTTTTCGAGCGCAAAGGTGTCACTTTTTTCATAAGTTTTAACCCAAAAGATCTTTTATCTAGCATTCCATTCTTCCATCTGACCCATATACTACCTAATTTACACCCGTACTATCTACGAATTTTTGCAGGATTGCTTTTTGATTTGATTATGGGAAACTGCCCATACTACGCCTGCCGGCAGAACAGGTGTGCCTGACATCATGATGCCTTGTCAGGCACATAATCAACAATTGAAAAGGAGGAAGATACCATGATGAGAACACAGAATTGTATTACGATTTTTACGGCAATTGCCCTGATCATGCTGATGAGCAGTTTTGTATTTGCTGAAGATCAAGGGAAAATCAATATCAACACCGCCACGGCGGAGGAACTGGTACAGCTGGATCGTGTGGGCCCCAGCTATGCAGATAAAATTGTTGCCTTTCGCCAGGAAAACGGTCTTTTTAAAACACCTGAAGACATCATGCTGGTAGCAGGCATTGGCCAGAAAACATTCGAACTCAATAAAGACCGGATCATCGTTAAATAATAATGGGTAGCATGACCCCGCGGGTTCCCGTCGTTTCATCTCAAAGGAGTCGTTTCATTCGATGAAGGCAATTCTTTTGCCTTTCCCACTATTCGATCCCGCGGGGTCCGCTATGGTGTTCTGGTAACACAACACATGATTTGGCACCGGATTCTTGCATGAATCATAGGTTTTCATCAAATTCCATGCAAGCTTCAGGTGATAAGGAGAGACCCCATGGACTATGCTTACCAACGCCTGGACATCTGGAAAAAAGCTGTTGATCTTTCCATCAAGGTCATTCAATGTATCGCGGAAGTGGCCGATGAAATGGAAAATCAACGCCTTACAGAAGAAATCGAAATGAGTGCCGTCAATATCGCCACCAACATCGCCAAGGGGAAAGCCTGTTTGTCAGAAGAGGACTTCATCTACCATCTGTTCTTGTCCAAGAGATCACTTTACGAAACCATGACACTGCTGGAAATTCTCAAAGTGAAACAGGTTATTACAGATGAATGCTACGCAGAAATCGAAACAAAAGGGAAAAACATCACGACCATGCTGATCGAATTTATCCGTTCTGTCAAAGGAACCGACAGCCCTTTTCAAGCAGAGAATTATCAGGCTGCTTACAGAAAATAGAGACGCTATTTAAGGAGGTCAGAAATGAGCTATATCTATGAAAAATTAGACGTCTGGCAAAAAGCCATGCAGTTTGCCGGGGATGTTATTGATTCAGTGTCGATGATGGGTAGCAAAGACCCCCATCAAGAAATTTTACAACAAACAGAAGGAAGCGCGGTAACCATAGCCGGCGCCATTGCCATGGGGAAATCCTACAGTTCAAAACACGACTTTGCCAGGCATCTATATCAATCGAGGGGTGCGTTGTACAAAACCATGACTCTGCTGGAACTGCTGAAGCGCAACCACCTCATTACCGAAGAAATATTCGCTGGTTTTGACAACAAGGGAAACCAGCTGACTGCCATGCTGACGTCCCTCATCAAATCGATTTACACACCAAAAAATGACAAACCCGCATCATAACTGCCGGTTCGCTGCTAACAGGCTGGAAATACTTATCGACTATAGGGAAAAATCATCCGGACTGCCTGATGCTCTGGTTGATGCAAGTGAAAGAGATTTGCAACAAGTCGACGGAATTGGGAAAAAGAAAGCCACACTTATTAGCAAAGTGTTGGATTGAGCCGAAGAGCTATGGAAGTCACTCGGAATATATTTATGACAAGCCTATAAAGCTGGCCCGAACACGCTCATAAAAATAGCGACGCAGTCGCATAAAATAAAATCGGATAGTTTAACTATCCGATTTTATTTTTGGGATTGACAACACCCACCAAAGATGTTCATATCCTGAACACACTTGCGACATCAATAAGGCTACACTCCTATGTAACCCACCAGGCGGAGCTATAGGAACACCCGGTATGGCCTCCTTGTAACGGCACAAGCGTTGCGGTGAACACCGAACGTGGCCTGCATTACCACCACCACCCCCAACACCCAGGTCAACGGAACGATTGTATGATGAATTACCAGGATATCCGAACCCTGAAAACTCTTGAGGAAATCGAGAAAAGTTCCCGTTTGAGCCAACGCTACCTGGCAAAACGTCTCAATATTTCACTGGGTTTGGTAAACTCTTTTTTAAAACGCTTGGCTGACAAAAAGCTTTATACGGTGTCTACCGTACCGAAAAATCGTATAAAATATATTCTGACGCCAAAGGGTGTCAGCGAAAAATACCGACTCACCTATGAGTATATCCAATCGTCCTTGCACTCTTATATAGATGCACGGCATAAAATTAAACGAACACTTCAAAAACTGGAAGCGGACGGCATTCACGATATTGTATTTTACGGCACCGGCGATCTGGCAGAAATCACCTTTGTATCCCTTCAGGAAACATCACTTAAACTCAAAGCGATGGTGGATGATCAAAAGAAAGGCAGCATGTTCATGGGGCAATACATACAATCTTCTGATGTGCTCAATACCCTATCATTCGACAAAATCTTGATCACGGCCATCTCTCCCAAGGAAAATCCTGTCGATACATTGATGAAAAAAAATATCCACAAAGACAATATTATTTTAATCCAATAATCATATCGCTGTGCCATAAGACATAGAGGGCTTATGAACTCCAATCGGCAGAAAATAGACAAATTGATACAAAAAGGCGTTGTCATTCCCAACCCTGAGAGCATTGAAATCGGTGAGGATGTCAAGATCGAAAACATATCCAGTGATCGGGTCGTTATCCATTCAGGATGCCGCTTGTTTGGAAAATCGACCCTTATCATGGGACAGGCACATATAGGCTATGAGTCCCCGGTTACCATCCAGGATTGCCAACTTGGCCCACGCGTTACGCTCCAGGGCGGTTTTTTTAAAGAGTCTGTTTTTCTGGAAAAAGCCCGTGCCGGCAGCGGATCCCATGTCAGGGAAGGGTGTGTTTTTGAAGAAGAAGCCAACATTGCCCATACCGTGGGTCTCAAGCAGACCATTCTGTTTCCTTTTGTGACCCTTGGCAGCCTGATCAATTTCTGTGACTGCCTCATGGCGGGGGGCACCAGCAGGAAGGACCACAGTGAAGTTGGCAGCGCTTATATTCATTTCAATTTTACCCCCAACCAGGACAAGGCAACACCCTCGATTGCGGGTGACGTGCCCAGAGGGGTCATGCTTGATCAATTGCCGATTTTTCTGGGAGGGCAGGGGGGCCTGGTAGGACCCAGCCGTCTGGCCTTCGGGACGGTCATCGTAGCAGGTACCATATTCCGCAAAGATGCAACCAGTCCCGGGAGAATGCTCTTTGAAGGTGCCGGAAAGGGAGGCAATGCACCATTTGTCCCGGGACTCTACAGGGGTATCAAACGCATCGTGATCAACAACAGTCTCTATATCGGGAACCTCATTGCCCTCCTGCATTGGTATCAAAACGTACGTGCGCTTTTTATTTCAGATAGTTTCCCGGGCGCGCTCCAGGCAGCAGTCATTGAAAAATTGCAGTTAGTCATTCAGGAGCGAATCCAGCGCTTGGATCAATTGATGGGTAAAATGCCCCTATCCATTCAAAAATATAAAGAAATCTATAAATTAGATGCAGATGCTAAAATCATGGTTCAGCAAAAAGAACTGTTTGCAAATCAGAGCGCTGTCATGGACTGTCTGCTTTCTATGGGGAAAGATCCGGGAGATACAGCCTTGCGGGACCGATTTCTGACCCGGGCGGCGAATGCTGCACAGAATAATGACAAGAATTACATCAAAACAGTCCAGTCCCTCGGCCCCGAATCCAAACGGATGGGAAGCGACTGGCTCCAGGGAATAGTGGACAAAACACTTTCGGGGGTGTTGGCGGTTCTACCTAGTTTCCGCTAAGATAGGATGCTTGGAGACAGGGAAGTGAATGAACATCGAACGTCCAACATCGAATATGGATCTTAATCTATAATTTGAATTCATCCCACGCTGCAAGCAGCGGGGTCTTCAAATTTAAAAACCTACTTCTGTCTCAGAATAATTCTGGCAGAGTGAAACATCAAATTCGCGGCGACAGCCGCTGCAAATAAAATCCGGAGGATTTTATTTATGGGTAAACTTTTCGGCACAGACGGTATCCGGGGAAGGGTCAACCAATATCCCATAACACCTGAGATGGCATTGAGGATAGGCGAAACCGCCGCTGCCTTTTTCCGAAGCAAGACATCCCACAAGCGTCCCAAAATAGTCATTGGTAGAGATACGCGTCTCTCCGGAAGCATGATCGAATCCGCCCTGGTGTCCGGACTATGTTCCCAAGGGGCAGATACGTATCTGACAGGCGTTTTACCCACACCGGGT